>JAGWBG010000020.1:0-378 GCA_021296015.1 Dehalococcoidia bacterium
AGTCGCCTCTTATGCCCACGGCAATGTACAGTTCGGGAGCGATGGCCCGACCAGTCAGGCCCACCTGTATTTGTCTGGGGAGCCATCCTGCATCGGTGACATTGCGGGTGGCTGCCACGGTTGCGCCTATGGACTCGGCCAGCCCGAATATGATGGGCAGATTCTCCGGGCTACCGATTCCCATCCCCACCGCCATCACAATCTTGGCGGCCTCCAGTTCCAGCCCTCCGGCGTCCTCCTGGACGTGGGTGTCCAGCATCTCAATGTCGGGACCGCCTGCACCATGAGGGGCCAGGGTCTCTACTTCAGCATCCAGCCCCCAGTCCGGCTCCACCGGAGTCAGCAAGCCCGGACGTAGTGTCGCCATGTAAGGACGGG
>JAGWBG010000020.1:457-11512 GCA_021296015.1 Dehalococcoidia bacterium
CCAGACTCAGCCTGGCAGCCACGCGGGAGGCCAAATCGCGGCCGTTGGCGGTTGATGGAAAGAGGACGGCGTAGGGGTTCTTGGAGGCAATTGCCTGGGCCAGGGTTGAGGTCGAGGCAATACTCGTCGGGTGGCCCAGAGAGGGGTCGTTCATGAGCAGCACTTTATCTGCTCCGTAAGCTGCCAGGGCCTTCACGTCCTTCTCATCGCCGCTTCCTACGAGGATGGCTCCGACCTCGCTCCTGGTATGCCCGGTTAGCTCCCGGGCCTTGCCCAAAAGCTCAAAGGTGGCTCTACGCAAGCTAGGACCGACCCTCTCAGCAACCACCCAGACCCCGTTCTCCACCTGGCCGGGATATCTGTTCCACCCGGTGAGGGCGGCGTCCTTTGAATCAACCTTTTCAGGCCGCTGTGCTAGGCCGTCCATCAGCTTCCGGGCCGCCATTTGGGGGTCGGGCTCCTCTATGACCACCCCCAGACGCCGGGGCTCTATGAGGCGAATCTCGGCCACCGACGTGGGGGAGCCTGTAGCGCCGAAGACGGAGCTATCTGAGGAAAGTTGGGGTGCGCTCACTTCCTCTATCGCCGGATTCGCCCGCGCAGCTTCCATGTCCTGCCGTGACGGGAACCTCTCCTCCATTATGCCTTCGGTCACGCTCACCAGGGCTGGCAGAGGACTCCTGATTACTTCATGCCCCTGGTCGGTTACTCGCTCCGCCACGATGTTTCCCGCATCATCGGAGTAGTCCAGCCTCCGGACGTTGCCCACGTATGGAATATGGAGTAGCTCGGCTATTTCGGGGCCTACCTGACCCGTCTCCGCATCCGTGCTGTTCCTGCCACAGAAGATGAGGGCGAAATCCTCCCTTTCCAGCGCCAAAGCCAGGCAGCGAGCGGTGGCAAGGGTGTCGGAGCCGGCCATGGCCCTGTCGGTGAGGTGGACGGCCCGATTGGCCCCCATTGCCAGGCACTGAACAAGGGCATCCCGCGCCTGGGGTGGGGCCATGGTGAACACGACCACCTCGGCTCCGGTCTCCTTCCCTAGTTCCACGGCCTTGTCCACGGCCAGCATGTCGAAGGAGTTCACCTCCAGGGGTACTCCCTCCCTTACTATGGTCTTGCTCTCATAGTCGAAGGTGATTCGGGAGACTACGGGGACCTGTTTTATGCAAACCGCTATCTTCATATCCATCCTCTTGTCCGGCCCTCAGACAGTTAACTCTTCCTACCCCTGGACTTCTACGGTCAATTGGTCATACAGCTCCTTGACGCGGGGACTCAGAGCCACCTCATATTCATGTGGCCCCTGCAGAGCCTTGAACCTGTCGTCAAGATGGCTGAAGTCCTCTTTGAAGCGTTCCCTCATCTCATCCAGTAACGGTAGTGGCCGAATGGCCTTGCCGCGTTCCATCACCTTGCACAGCAGAGGCTCTCCGCCCTCGACGTGCTCATCCCTCAGAGTGATGATGTCCCTGGAAAAGTCCCCTTTGTCATCACGCAGACGGAACACCTGCTTCTCGCCGGGAAGAGACGATTTCCCGGTACTCAGCTTGAACACGGGCCGTCCATCGTACTTGACCAGCTTGTAAGCCATGTCCGACCAGGGAGCGTCGGCAGATACGCCCATCTTGGTGCCCACACCAAAGACATCTATGGGAGCGCCGCCGCTGACCAGGTCATATATATCGGACTCGTCGAGGCCCCCGCTGGCGACGATCCTCGTATAATGCAGGCCCGCCCGGTCCAGGATTACCCGCACCTGCCTGCTCAACCTGTCAAAATCTCCACTGTCCAGCCGGACGCCTTGCAAGCGTTGCCCCAGGGCCTCCATTTCCTTGCCAACTTCGGCGGCATTTCTCGCTCCCGCAATGGTGTCATAGGTATCTATGAGTAGGATTGACCTTTCGGGGAAGCTCCTGACAAAGTTGCGGAAGGCGTCAATCTCCGGCTCATGGCTGCTGACGTAGGAATGGGCCATGGTTCCGCTCAGTGGTATCCCGTAGATTTTGCCGGCCAGAACGTTGCTGGTGGACTGAAATCCGGCGATGTAGCTGGCCCGTGCCGCCTTCATCCCGGCATCCGTGCCGTGAGTACGGCGCAGCGAGAAGTCCGCCAGGGACTTGCCTTTGGCCGCCCATACGCACCTTGCGGCCTTGGTAGCAATGAGGCTCTGGATGTTTATCTGGTTGATGATAAAGGTCTCGACGATCTGGGCCTCTATGACAGGCCCCGTGACCTCCAGCACCGGCTCGTCGGCAAAAAATAGCCGGCCTTCAGGGATGGCCCACACGTCGCCGGTAAACCTGAGACTTGAGAGATAATCAAGGAAGCTGGGCGAGAATATGCGGGTGGAATGAAGGTAGTCAATGGACTCTTCCGGAAGGTGCCATTCCTCCAGGTAGTTGAGCACGTCCTCAATCCCTGCTGAAACGAAGTAGGAACGATTAGCTGGGTAGGTGCGTATGAAGAGGCTGAAGGTGGCAGGTGCGGACATACCATGCTGGAGGTAACTCTGGGCCATGGTAAGCTCATACAAGTCGGTGAGGAGACCTAACTCTTCAGCCCCGCCGGCTGCGCTCAGGACGGGCCTCATTGCTGGTGACATCTCCTGTGGCGTAGGTACGCTTGAGATTCCTCCATTATGTTTTGAGGACATTGACCTGTCAATCCATAGGCGTCCCTAGCATTGACGAGACCAGCCTCCGCCGATACAATGGGAGAGCTTACCGACCATTGGTTAAGAGGAGTACATGGCACG
Source organism: Dehalococcoidia bacterium (assembly GCA_021296015.1). GTDB lineage: Bacteria > Chloroflexota > Dehalococcoidia > Lucifugimonadales > JAGWBF01 > JAGWBG01. The sequence goes on from JAGWBG010000020.1 coordinate 3,216, forward strand.
CTTGTTTGATATGCACGTCCATACTACGAAGGGCAGCAGCGACAGTAATCTCTCACCCGAAGATATGGTCCTCGAGGCGGAGCGTCTGGGCCTCTTCGGCCTGTGTGTTACCGAACACAGCGGCCCCTGGGACCAGCACGAGTTCCACGCTTTCGCCGCCCGCCACAACCTCGTACTTATCAGGGCTATGGAGGTGGAAACCGACATGGGCCATATCCTGGCCTTTGGCCTCAATAGCTACCTACCCGGAATATCCAACGCCCCGGAGCTGCGCAAGGCGGTGGATGAGGTGGGCGGTTTCATTGTAAGCGCTCACCCCTTCAGGGCACTGTTCGACTCTCGTCCATTTGTCAAGCCCCTCATATACAAGGATATGCCAGCCGTCCCGTCCACAGTAGAAGAAGCTGTGAAGCACCCTGTCTTCGGGCTGGTGGACGCCATCGAGGTGGCCAATGGCGGGACCTCCGACCGTGAGAACCAATTCGCCGTGCGAGTGGCCCAGCACCTCAATTTCAAGGTCACTGGTGGTAGCGATGCCCACTCAAAGCATGGCCTTGGGCGGTACATCACCTCCTTTGAAAGCGAAATTAGTAGCGAAGCGGAGTTTATGAATGCCTTGCGCACAGGGAGCTTTTACCCCGCCGTCCTGAGCCAGAACAACCGGGACCAGAAGGGCTCCTGGCTACCGGTCCCTGAGCCTTTCACCGTTGACGAGAGTAACTGATGATGGCCCATAACGGTCAACAAGCCCTGGACGTCCCCTTCGAGTCTCCCCAGGACAGGACCTACGTTTCGCTGGACCTGGAAACTACGGGCCTGAACCCCGACCAGGACTCCATCATCGAGATCGGAGCAGTGAAATTTCAGGGTCGCGACGTCATTGACGTGTTTCAGACTCTGGTGAACCCCTTCAGAGAGCTTCCCCAGTTCATACAGAGGCTCACGGGGATAGCCCAAAGGAACGTGGACCGAGCGCCGGTCTTTGCCGCCGTAGCGGGGGACCTGGAGGAGTTCATAGGAACCCACCCCATAGTGGGGCATAACATCTCCTTTGATTTGGGCTTCCTTTCCAAGCATGGACTCCAGTTAAACAACGAGTCCTACGACACCTGGGACCTGGCATCCATACTACTGCCCTATTCCATAGCCTACTCCCTCTCCAGGCTGGCCGTACAGCTGGAGGCCGAACACACCCGGCAACACAGGGCGTTATCCGATGCCCATGCCACCCATCAGGTCTTTCTGAGTCTACTGGAGAAAGCCCGATGTCTTGACCCGGCAACCTCATCCTACATCCACCATCTGGCTTCCCGCGCCCGTTGGCCTGTTGGGAGACTCTTTGGGACGCTGCCATCCAGTGAAGAGGCATTCTACGGCTCTCAGACCGGGCTTAACGGGATGGATATGGATGGCTTGGGTAATCGGCTAGGGCGGTCTGACAGGGTAGTGAGGCATAGCAAGGGTATCAAGCCGGTTGACGAAGACGAGATGGAGGCTTTTCTGGGGCCTGACGGGCTGTTCTCCCGCGCTTTTCCGGGTTTCGAGCACAGGCCGGAGCAGGTAGAGATGCTGCGTGCCGTGGCTGGGGCCATCAATAACGACGAGCACCTGATAGTGGAGGGAGGAACAGGCGTGGGCAAGTCCATGGCCTACCTGCTGCCGCTGGTCCTCTACTCTCTGAAGCACGGGGCCCGCGTAGTGGTATCCACCAACACTATCAACCTCCAGGAGCAGCTTCTTCAGAAGGACATCCCCGCTCTGGTAGGGGTGTTGGAAGAAGAGGGTATCATTCCAAAGGGTGAGTTCAAGGCCGTGCCACTCAAAGGACGGGCCAACTACCTGTGCCTCCGGCGCTGGAACCAGCTGGCACACGGAGAGAGCCTGTCCGGGGATGAAGCCAGGCTTTTGAGCAAATCCCTGGTCTGGCTTCGCGACACCAGTACTGGGGACAGGAACGAGATTAACCTCTCCGGCAAGGATGCAGCCACCTGGAGCCGGATTTCCGCAAGTGAGAAGGGCATGTGCCCGGGTATGCGAGGCGAAGGTCCCTGCTTCCTGCGGACTGCCAGAGACAGGGCTGAGGGTGCCCACATGGTTGTGGTCAACCACGCCCTGCTTCTGTCCGACCTCGCGCTGGGGGGAGGGTTGCTGCCCGAGTATCATCGTCTAGTAGTTGATGAAGCACATCATCTGGAGGAAGAAGCCACAAGACAGCTGGGGTTTCAGGTGTCTCAGAACATGCTTGGTGAGGAGACCGACGCCTTGAGGCGGTTGCTGGAAGAGGTGCGGGTCCTGCTCAGAAGCCTGTCCACCTCCGGCGTACAGACACAACAGGGTGAGGAGATGGTGACGGAGCTTGACACCCAGTGGTCGAGACGGGTGAGGGATAGCTGGGAGAGGCTCTGGAGTGCGGCGGAGACCTTCCTTGCTCAGCATTCTGAGGCGGATGGCGACCAGTCGCAGTTGAGCATTACCCGTAGTACAAGGGCTCAGCCGGATTGGTCGGGCATCGAGATAGCGTGGGAGAACGTTGACATGGCCCTGTCTGAGGGAATAAGGCAGACGGGCCGACTGTGCCGTTTCCTGGAAACTTCGTCCTCTGAAGGCTCGGCGAACCGTGATGCCACGATAATGGACCTGTCCGCATGGCAGGAGGATGTGGTACAGCTACAGGAGCGACTCAAGATTTTGCTGGCAGCCCCCGCCGAGGAGCATCGCATAGACTGGATGAGTCGCGTCCAGGAAGGCCGGGGCGACTCGTCCAACCGCTCTTACATAGTCCTCCACTCCGCCCCTCTGAACGTGGGGACGGAACTGGATGAACGCCTCTTTTCCCGGAAAAGCTCGGTGGTTCTCACCAGCGCAACGTTGAGCACCAGCGCCCGTGTCGAGGCCGACCGCAAGGGCAACTTCGATTATATTCGGGAGCGGGTAGGTCTGGAGGATAGCGTCGAGCTACTGGTTGGCTCGCCTTTCAACTACAGCCGGGCCGCCCTTCTCCTGATACCAGAGGATATGCCCTTGCCAAACGCATGGGGTTACCAACAGGCGATGGAAACGGCCCTGACGGGACTTGTCAAAGCCCTGGAGGGTCACACACTTGTGCTATACACCTCCCACGCAGCCCTGAGAGGTGCTGCACGAGCCGTGCGGGGACCACTGGAGGGCGAGGGAATACGTGTGCTGGCCCAAGGCATAGACGGCTCCCCGAGGCAAATACTTCATAGCTTCAGCGAAAACCCGAAAAGTGTGATACTGGGCACCAGCAGCTTTTGGGAGGGGGTGGACGTGTCCGGGGGTATGCTGAAAGCCTTGGTCCTGGCCAGGCTCCCTTTCCACGTCCCCAGCGAGCCTATATTCGCCGCCAGGTCCGCTCAATATGAAGAGCCCTTTTTTCAATATGCTCTTCCCCAGGCACTCCTGCGCTTTCGCCAGGGCATCGGGAGGCTAATCCGCAGCAGCCAGGACAAGGGGAATATCATAGTATTGGACAAGCGTATAATTGCCAGGACTTATGGCAAAGCCTTCCTCGAATCCATCCCTGCCTGTACCGTCAAGCTGGCGCCACTTAGCTCCATCCCGGAATATGCTGCTGAGTGGATTGGGAAATGATGCGGAACATAAGAACAATAAATAGCTCCAGGTTCTGAGAGGACGGATAAGGGGTAATGGAGCTATCTATAGGACAGCCCTTTGACCTGGCTTCCAGCGTGCTCAGTGGTCAAGCCCACCGATGGCTTCCGGACCCATCGGGCGAAGGCTGGTATTGGGGCATAATCCAGGACAATCTCATCAAGATTAGGCAACTTGCAAGTCCAACAAACGGGCATTCCTTGGATGGCGTGGAAGCCTACTCATCGCCCACTGTCGAACCTGAACGGATGGAGTGTCTCCTGTCCGGTTACTTCCGCCTGGACGACGACGTAGAGGCCATCTACTGTGATATAACCAGGGACTCCCGAGTGGCGGACATGGTCAATAAGTACAGAGGTCTGAGGTTGCTGCGCATAGAGCCTTGGGAGTGTCTTGTATCCTTCATCTGCTCGGCAAACTCCAACCTTGCCCGAATCCAGGCCAATATGGAGGCCATGTCCGATGCCTTCGGCCAGCCCTTGACCCTGGATGGGTACGTGCGCCACACCTTTCCCGCTCCTGAGCGGCTGGCGGATGCGGGCGAGGCTTCTCTGCGGGCCCTTGGGCTGGGCTTCAGGGCACCCTACGTGGCCCAGACTGCCGTTAGGGTAGCCGGGGGCGATTTGCACCTGGAATCCCTGCGAAAGATGCCCTACCCGGAAGCTAAGGAACAACTCATGGAGCTTCCCGGTGTGGGACCCAAGATAGCCGACTGCGTGCTGTTGCACTCTCTGGACAAACTGGAAGCATTCCCCATAGACGTTTGGGTGAGAAGGGCACTTTCAGAGTGGTACTTTCCCTCGGGCGATTTGGAGCAGGGTCAGAAGCCGCCCCCGGACAAGGCAATGCTGGAGTGGGCACTGGAACACTTTGGCCCCTATGCGGGATATGCCGAGCTATACCTGTTTCACGGGCGGAGGTTGGGCAAAGGATAGTGGTATAATCAAGCCCTTGAGCAAGTACGTGACGTAGATAAAATCAGCGATGGAGGAAGGCACTATGGTTGATACTCCGAAGCCGGTCATCGCTATAACTATGGGTGACCCATGCGGCATTGGACCTGAGGTGATTGCCAAGGCTCTGACTTTGGGCAGCGTGTACCAGACCTGTCGCCCCTTGGTCGTGGGCAGTTCCTGGTCTATGGAGCAGGCTGTGAAGCTCACGGGGGCCCTGCTCAAAGTGCGGGAGGTGGAGTCGCCGGTCGAGGCGGGCACCTCGCCGGGGGTGGTGGACGTGGTGGATATTCACAACCTTGACCCCAGGGACATAACGGTGGGCAAGGTCTCTCCCACCTGCGGCAAGGCGGCTATGGAGTGGGTTTCAAGGGCCGCCGAGTTGGCCCTTGACGGACAGGTGAGCGCTCTGGCTACCGCCCCCGTGAACAAAGAAGCGGCGAGCCTCGCCGGATACAAGTCCATAGGTCACATGGAGCTTCTCCAGGAAATATCCGGCGCTCAGGACGTGGCTACCATGCTTATGTCGGGGAGGCTTCGGGTGGTACATCTGACCACTCATCGCTCCCTGCGGGTTGCCTGCGACTACGTGACCAGGGACAGAATTCTTGCAAAGCTGGAGCTTACCCACAGAAGCTTCGGCCAGTGGGGCATACCCAGCCCCCGGATTGGAGTAGCTGCTCTCAATCCCCACGGCAGCGACGGTGGCCTATTGGGAAACGAGGAGGCTGAGCAAATCGCGCCCGCCGTGGAGGAAGCCCGCCGGAACGGTATAAATGCCTATGGCCCCATCCCTGCCGACGTCGTCTTCCACCAGGCCATTCAGGGAGCTTACGACGTGACCCTGGCTATGTACCATGACCAGGGGCACATCCCCGTCAAGGTACACGGTTTCGAGGAAAGCATCACTGCCAATCTGGGGCTTCCCTTTCTGCGGACCTCGGTTGACCACGGTACGGCCTTCGACATCGCCGGAAAGGGCATCGCCCAGCACCAGAGTATGCTGGAGGCTATAAGTCTGGCCGTGACTCTCTTCCTTGGGAAGGGCCTTTCCTGACCATGTGGTGGGTCTCCAGAGGGTATTGACACCAAGGCTGAGCAGCTCAAGCTGCCTGAGATGTCATTCCGGGTGACATGATATGGGGTGGCGCCGGCTGCGTCAAAAATGACATGCCCCGGCCTGCCGTAGGCGGGAAAATTGAAAGCTCTTGATGTTATGATAATTGAGAACCTAGACGGATGGTTTTGGGGGAACCATGAAATTAGCTTTTATCGGTGGCGGCACCATGGCCGAGGCGATTATCGGGGGTGTCTTGTCGAAAGGCATTGCCGGCCGGGAAGATATATCGGTGGGGGAATATCTGGAGGCGCGGTGCCAGGTGCTTCATGAGCGTTACGGCGTATTCTCCACCACAGATAATTTCAAGGCTGTGGAGAAGGGCGATATGGTGGTGCTTTCCATCAAGCCCCAGAACCTGTCCGAAGTGATGTCACAGCTTGACGGCAGCCTGCGCCCGGACCAGACGGTCCTTTCCATCATTGCCGGCGCCCGGATGTCTGCCATAGTTCATGGGCTGGGACATGACTCCGTCATCAGGGTAATGCCAAACACGCCGGCTCAGATTGGCGAGGGAATGAGCCTCTGGACATGCTCTCCGGGGGTGGATGAAGAGGTACGCCAATCGGCCCGGTCTATATTGCGGACCATGGGCGAGGAGATATACGTCTCGGATGAAAAGTACATGGATATGGCCACCGCCCTCAGCGCCAGCGGCCCGGCCTACGTGTTCCTCTTTATAGAGTCCCTTATAGATGCGGGGGTCCACTTGGGGCTGCCCAGGGATATGTCCCGGGTCTTGGCCTTGCAGACGGTGCTGGGCAGCACCCGCTTGGTGAAGGAGACGGGAAGGCATCCGGCGGAGCTAAAGGACATGGTCTCCTCGCCGGGCGGCACCACGGTCGAGGCGCTGCTGGCCCTTGAAGAGGGCGGCTTCAGGGCCACCGTCATCAATGCCGTCATAGAGGCTTACGAAAAATCCATAGAGTTGGGTGGATAGTGGACTTTGTCATAACCTTTATCAATGTGCTGGTCTGGGTACTGATTGCAGGGATATTCGCAAGGGTGCTCCTGTCCTGGATTCCAATGGGTGACGGCAGCCAGCTCAACCCATTGATTGCCATCGTGTATCAGATAACCGAGCCAATCCTGGCTCCCCTCAGACGCATCATCCCTCGGATTGGAATATTTGACCTCACGCCGACCATCGCTATTATCATACTCTTTGTTATACTCAATGTTATCAACGGACTGAATTGAACCCGGCATGGCTTGCCCCCACCGGAAGCCTTTGCATAAGGACGACTGAAAGCTCGGACCCCGTTATTAGAGGGTAATCCCCCACCCCGTCGTGCCGACCTGCCAGCCTATGGCAGGCCGGAGTGTCAACAGGCCCTGGTTCCCGCGCTTCCCTTGGAGTGACAATTCAAAGGCCCCGGTTACCCTCATCCGACGGCTTGACTGTACCTCGCCTCTGATATAGAATCTTGTTAAACGCTTGTAAGTAACTGTAATTATGTCTCAGAAAGAGCTTCTGAAAGGAAATACGGAGACACTTCTCCTGTCCTTGCTGGCCGGGGAGGCCATGTACGGGTATCAGATAGTCAAGGAAATGGAGAAGCGCAGCAGCGGGTATTTCCGTTTCAAGGAAGGCACCCTCTACCCCGCGCTGCACCGGCTGGAAAAAGCAGGGTTGGTTGAGGGATATTGGGAAGAAGTGGATTCGGTGCTGCCTCGACGGTTCTACCACATCACGTCCAAAGGCGAAAAAGTCCTGGAAGAACGCCTCAATGAGTGGAGACGCTTCTCCAGAGCGGTGGACTCCATAATGCCGGCCCACGTGTCCTAGATTGCACCCTCCCCGAGGAGGTTCCAAGTGGATGGAGAGCTTCAAAGCTATCTCCATGCTTTGACAAGGAAGCTCCGGCTTGACCCCAGTACCAACAGGGAGATTGTCCTAGAGCTTCAGAGTCACCTGGAAGAGAAGACGAAAGAGTTGGTAGATGAGGGCCTCACCTATTCGGAGGCCCGGTCTCAGGCGATGCGTGAGTTGGGACAGCCTGACGCAATAGCCGGTGACATGTATTCGGTCCACAGCAGGGGCTCTTGGCAGCATATACTACTGGCGGCGTTGCCCCATCTCCTCCTCGCATCTCTATTCGCCCTTCATCTCTGGACCAAATTCTTCCTTGTGGGCATATTGTTAATCGCCGTCATTTTTGTCACCCTCCGGGGTTGGCAGGCGGGAAGGCCCAACTGGACTTATACTTGGTTGGGATATTCCATGGCGGCCCCGGTCCTTTCCTGGTTAATGGCCCTTATGACCCTCGGCTATGGAGCATGGCAGTTCTTCACTACGGGAGCTTTACCCTTCAGCCTGCCCATATATATGCTCATCATAGCCTACATACCCTTCTCACTTTGGATAATGGGTAACCTGGTTATCAGGGTAGTGCGTCAAGATTGGCTGCTGGCTTCCCTGACTGCTCTGCCTTTCCCTTTCCTCACCGCATGGATACTGTTCCCCAATTGGCAGGGCGGTTTCTGGGCGGCCAACACGCCCCAAGTACGTGAGGCCGAGGCGGACAGGGCCTAGGTGGTCCTCGCCTTGGCAGTGACTACCGGGGGCGGTCGGAATTTGGGCAACAGATTGC
>JAGWBG010000021.1 GCA_021296015.1 Dehalococcoidia bacterium
GACATGAAGCCGAGACCTGGGGGATGGAGCGTACTACGGCCGACTACGCCGGAATGCTTGCCACAGTGATTAACGCCCTGGCTTTGCAGGATGCTCTAGAGAAAATCAACCTCGTTACCCGTACCCAGACATCTATCCAGGTACAGGCCGTGGCAGAACTTTACATAAGACGACGGGCCATCCGTCACCTGGAGAAGGGGCGGGTGGTCCTGTTTGCGGCGGGCACCGGCAACCCTTACATGACCACAGACACGGCTGCCGCGCTGCGAGCCGTGGAGATAGGGGCGGACGTGCTGCTGATGGGCAAGAATAACGTGGATGCCGTCTACGATTCCGACCCTAACAAAAACCCGGAAGCACAGCGATTCGAGCACCTTGACTACCTGGATGCACTTAATTTGCGCCTAGAAGTGATGGACGCCACTGCTATAACCCTGTGTATGGAGAACGGGTTGCCCATCATAGTGTTCGACCTCTTCCAGCCGGGCAACATACGAGGTATACTTTCGGGAGAGGCAGTTGGCACACTTATCTCCGGGAGGGCGTAGACATGTCTACTCGAAGTGGAGACGACACCAAAACTGTGGATGAAGTCCTGGCTGACGCTGACTCCAGAATGAACAAGTCGGTTGAAGTCCTGAACAGGGACCTGACGTCCCTGCGCACAGGTCGGGCCACTCCTGCGCTGTTGGAAAATCTGATGGTAGACTATTACGGCGTTTCCACCCCCCTGAATCAGATTGCCGCCGTGTCCGCCCCAGAGGCCAGTCTGTTAATTGTCCAGCCCTGGGATAGGCAAGCTTTGAAGGATATTGAGAGAAGCCTTCAAAAATCTGAAATGGGGTTCAATCCGTCCAACGATGGGACCGTCGTCAGAGTCCCCATACCCCCTCTGAGCCAGGACCGCCGCAAAGAGATGGTGCGGGTGCTGAAGAAGAAGATTGAGGATGGAAAGGTAGCGGTGCGTAACGTGCGTAGAGATGCCCTGGAGCAGTTGCGCAGCATGGAGCGCAGCAAACTCCTTTCCCAGGACGACAACCGCCGCGCCCAGGATAGACTTCAGAAGACCACCGACGCTTGTATCGCCCTCATAGACCAGGTCTCCTCGGGAAAAGAAGCGGAGATTATGCAGGTCTAGGGCGACATAATCTGTACTTGAAATGCAACTCAAGGGTAGACCTAAGTTTGGCTCAGAGAACGTCGTCCCGCATGTTCCTACCCATGTGGCTATCATCATGGATGGGAACGGACGTTGGGCGCAGCAACAGGGCCTTCCTCGACTGGCGGGCCACAGGGCGGGCGTGGATAACATCCGTCCCGTGGAGGAGTCCCTGTGGGAGCATGGCGTCAAATACGTCACCGTTTATGCCTTCTCCACAGAGAACTGGTATCGCCCTACCGAGGAAGTAGAGGGTTTGATGGCCATTCTCCTGGAGTGTATATACAAGGAGACTCAGGCGCTCCACGAACGAGACGTACGTATCCTGCACCTGGGCCGCATGGACCGCCTCTCTCCGAATCTTCGGAATGCGGTGAATTACTCTCAGGAGCTAACCAGAGCCAACAAGGGTATCACCTTGAGCGTGGCCTTTGACTACGGTGGCCGATCGGAAATCCTGGAAGCCGTAAAGCAAATAGTTTGGGAGGGTATTCCACCTGAGGAGTTGGATGAGTCCATCTTCGGCAGGTATCTCTACACCGCCCACTTGCCGGATCCGGACCTCATAATACGCACCGGCGGCGAGTTGCGTCTAAGCAATTTCCTGCTGTGGCAATCAGCCTATAGTGAATACTACACTACGCCCACCCTGTGGCCGGACCTGGGGTCGGCAGATGTGGACAGGGCTATGGACGCTTTCAGGCATCGTCAGAGGCGCTTCGGGACCCTACAGCCAGAGGACACTTCAGTCTGAGCCGTGTTGCGAAGGCTAGAAGTTGATCAGGCGAATACTCACTGCCCTGGTAGCCATACCCATCCTCGTTGGCGCAATTTGGGTGGGGTTCCCCTGGCTGACCATACTAGTGGGAGCGGCGGCGTTCCTTGGACTGCTGGAATTCTACAGAATGGCACCCGGCCCCGTGCCCCGCGTTCTATGGTCTCTGGGCGCTCTATGGACGCTTCTGTTCGTCGCCGCCGGTCAACTCACGGCCCATTGGTACGATTACGCTCCACACATACTGCTGGGCGCCGGCCTTATATTGGCCCTTCCCTGGCTCATCATTATTGGCATCAGCCACAACAGACGCGGCAAAGCATTTGCCGCCTGGGTCTACGCCTTGGTGGGACCGTTGTACGTTGGATTCCTCCTGTCCCATGCCCTGATGCTGCGAGAGTTGGACAGTGGCGCTGACCACAGTCGGAATTGGCTGCTCTTCGCTCTTCTAGTCACCTTCGCCACCGACACCGGAGCCATCTTCACCGGCCGGGCTATCGGAAGACACCGGATGTCACCCTCTATAAGTCCGAACAAGACCTGGGAGGGCGCAATTGGTGGATTCACGTGGGCCGTGAGCGTTGCTCTTGTCCTTGGTGCTCTATAACAATTGTCAGTAGCTATATGGCAGTCGGTCCTGGTGGGTGCCGCCGTAGGCGTTGCAGCGCAACTGGGAGACCTGGCCGAGTCTCGGTTGAAGAGGGCTTCAGGAGTCAAAGACGCGGGAAGCCTTCTTCCGGGGCATGGCGGAATCCTCGACAGGCTCGACTCGATTGTCTTCGCCTTGCCAGTGGTGTATTATCTTGTTGCACTGGTGCTCAAGCCGTCGGGCTAGGCCCGTAGCGGACCTGTGAGGTGATATAGCCATGAAGGGACTAGTAATCCTAGGTTCAACGGGGTCTATAGGTCGCCAGACCCTTGACATAGTCAGGGCCTTCCCCAACGAGTTCAACGTGGTGGGGCTTGCCGCCGGACTTAACGTGGAGCTTCTCAAGGAACAGATTGAAGAGTTCCGGCCTCGCCTTGTCTGGTGCACATCCGAGCAGCACAGAGGGCTTCTGCCCGACGGCGTCACCCTTACTCCCATGGAGGAGATGGTCTGCCAACCCGACGCAGACCTGATAATGGCCGCCACCATCGGGAGCGCGGGGCTGGTGCCGACTGTTCGTGCCCTGGAGAACAAAAAGCCTGTCGCCCTAGCCAACAAGGAAGTCATCATCATGGCGGGAGGTCTGGTGAAGTCCCTTGCGGGGCCGGATGGTGGCACCCTTCTTCCAGTGGATAGCGAACCCAGTGCCATCTGGCAGTGCCTCCGGGGCGAGAAAGAGGACGTACGTCGCATCATTATCACTGCATCCGGCGGACCATTCCGAACGTCGCCAATGGAGGACATGGAAAAGGTTACACCGGAAGAAGCTCTGAATCATCCAACGTGGAAGATGGGCAGAAAGATAACGGTGGATTCGGCTACGCTGATGAACAAAGCCTTCGAGGTCATAGAGGCGCGCTGGCTTTTCGACGTGCCCTGGGATAAGATAGAAGTGGTCGTCCATCCTCAGAGCATCGTCCACTCTATGGTGGAGTTCGCCGACGGCTCCGTGAAGGCCCAGCTTGGCCCGCCGGATATGCGCCTGCCCATACAGTATTCCCTCTTTTACCCCACGCGTCTCCCGAATCAGCAGATACCCCGGCTGGATACCGGACTGTCTCACTCCCTCACTTTCCAGCCCCTTGAGCGCGAGCGCTACCCCTGCTTTGGTATGGCGGTTGAGGCGGGTAAAAAGGGCGGCACCTATCCCGCCGTGCTCAGCGCTGCCGACGAGGTTGCCGTGGAGCTTTTCCTTCAGGGAAGGATAGGCTTCATGGACATTTACCGGACCATAGACAGGGTGCTGGGGGACCACACGTCATCGCTGGGTAGTTCCCTGGATGAGATTCTCGCAGCCGACCATTGGGCTAGAGTCCGGGCCCATGAGGTAGCCGAGTCGTTGCCTGCCCCTACTCCGGTCAGCCGGAGCACCTGACGAGAGAAGCGGTATAGCATGGACGTTTTGATTACCGTTCTGCAGTTTCTGGTGGTCATGGCAGTGGTGGTAATGGTACACGAGTTCGGCCATTTCGCCGCTGCCAAGGCATTTGGAATAAAGGTAAACGAGTTCGGCCTCGGATTTCCGCCCAGGGTGGTCAGGGTCTTCCGTAAGGGTGAGACGGACTACACCATCAACCTACTGCCGATAGGAGGCTTCGTCAAGCTTGAGGGCGAAAACGATGCCAGTCATCCCCGCAGCCTCGCAGGCAAAGGCATCGGCACCCGTGTAGTTGTGCTGGTCGCGGGAGTGTTTATGAACCTGGTCCTGGCCATCGTCCTCCTGACGGGTCTCTTCCTGTTTACCACCAATGAGATACGCATAGGCCAGGTCGCCCTAGGGTCTCCTGCCGAGGGCGCGGGCGTACTTCCGGGGGATGCCCTGATTGAGGTTAATGGCGAACAGGTGAGTACCTTTGACAGCCTGGCAGGCCTGATAGCCTCTGCCCGGGGCGAAGAAATCGAGTGGCTAATCAGGAGAGACGGCGTGGAGCGAAGGATATACTTGGAGCCACGCCTGGACCCCCCTGAAGGCGAGGGAGCTACCGGGATAAGGGTGGAGATTGTGGGCGTCCAGCACATGTCGCCCACTCGGTCCCTTTGGGATGCGTTGGTCCGTGGTGTGGAGCTAACCTGGTCCGTCCCCGGACTCTTGAAGGACGCCGTTACCGACTGGCTGGTGGCCGACGGGCCAACCCCCTTCGCCGGGCCGGTGGGCATCGCTCAAACTACGGGGGAGATTACAAGAGAAGCGGGCATAATCTCCATCGTGCCGCTGGCTGCCATGCTCAGCATAAGCCTGGCAATCTTCAACATACTGCCCATACCGGCACTGGACGGAGGACGGCTCCTGTTCGTGCTCATTGAGTGGGTGCGCAGGGGCAGGCGCATCCCCCCGGAGAAGGAAGGCTTCGTTCACTTTCTGGGGTTTGTGACTCTCATATTTCTGGTGTTGGTCCCCTTGACCTACAACGACATCGCCCGAATCGTGGAGGGCGGCAGTCTGCTGCCATAAGAGGCCAGGATAGAATACTATGGGAACATTCAGTGTAACCATCGTGATAGGAGATGTTCGGGGCATCCGGTTTGAGCGTATGGATGCCCTTGTGGACACCGGGGCCACCTACCCTGTGATACCAAGAGATACACTCTCTTCCCTGGATTGTCAGGCAGTAGAGCGGCGGCCCTTTACCTTGGCCGATGACCGAGTTGTGGAATACGAGGTGGGTATAGTTTCATTAAGGCTTGCCGGCCGGACCATGCCGGTCCCCTGCGTATTCGGCGACGAGGGCAGCGGACTCCGTGAACGAGGTCCTCGTTCCCGTCACCGGGAGGATGACGTAGCAGACTCATGGTCGAGGAGACCCATATCCAGTAACAGGAGTATTTGACATGAACAATCGCCGGGTCACTAAACCGATATACGTGGGAAATGTCAAGGTAGGTGGGGACGCGCAGGTAACCGTCCAGTCCATGACCAAGACCGACACCAGGGACGTGGCGGCCACTGTGCGCCAGATAAGGGAGTTGGAGGAAGTTGGGTGTGACATCATCAGGTCAGCTGTCCCGGACATGGAGGCGGCCAAGGCCATCCCCGAAATCAAGAAGCAGATAAACATTCCCCTGGTGGCCGACATTCATTTCCACCATCAGATTGCCCTGGAGTGTATCAAGGGCGGAGTGGACATGCTGAGGCTCAACCCCGGCAATATACGCGACGAGGAGAAGGTGAAGCAGGTGGTGGAGGCCGCCAAAGAGCGCCAGATACCGATTCGTATAGGCGTCAACTTCGGCAGCCTCCCGCCCGTTGGCGGCATAGGTAAGACCCGTGGATTCTCCAGGCACATGGACATGGTGAACAAGCTACCCAAAGCCGGGGAAGCTGCCGGAGAGGAATACAGCATCGTTGACCACATGGTCGCTACTGCCCTGTGGGAGATAGGCGTCCTCGAGGCGCTGGACTTCGACCTTATCAAAATATCCCTCAAGGCTTTTGACGTTCCCACGACTGTAGAAGCCTATCAGCGTATCGCCGATATGGTCCCCTATCCTCTGCACCTGGGCATTACCGAGGCAGGAACCGTAAAGTCCGGCTCCATCAGGAGCGCCATAGGTCTTGGTATGCTCCTGTACGAGGGCATTGGCGACACCATACGCGTCTCCCTCAGCGGCGACTCCACGGAAGAGGTGATAGCGGGCTACGAAATCCTCAAGTCCCTGAATTTGCGCCAGAAGGGGACCACCCTGGTGGCCTGTCCCAGCTGCGGGCGGGCCGACGTGGATGTTATAAAGCTGTCCAACACCGTGGACGAGATGCTGAAGAAGATTGACAAGAACGTCAAGGTAGCGGTGATGGGCTGTGAGGTCAATGGTCCCGGTGAGGCCAAGGACGCAGACGTGGGCATAGCGGCCGGTGCGGGCCGCGCCGTGATTTTCCGCAAGGGCCAGAAGGCCAGGGTAGTCTCCGCAGACGACATGCTCTCCGCCCTCATGGAAGAAGTGGAAGCGGTCGCAGCGGCAGCAGGCGACAGCTAGGTCAAGCGCTAACCCATTTGCAACCGGAGCAATGTCCATGAAGTTTTCTCAGCTTATCTCCAAGACTATGCGTACCGAGCCTACTGAAGCCGAGACAGCCAGCCACCGTCTCATGCTGAAGGCGGGCATGGTACATCAGGTGGCTTCTGGCGTCTACAGCTACCTCCCTCTGGCATGGCGCTCACTGCGCAAGATTGAGAATATCATCCGTCAGGAGATAGACGCCGCCGGAGGTCAGGAAATCAGGATGTCCGTCCTCCAGCCGATGGAGCTATGGGAGGAAACGGACCGCCGTTCCGCTTTTGGGGACAACCTGTTTACCCTTGAGGACAGACGCGGACGGCCCATGGTACTGGCCCCGACCCATGAGGAGGTCGTAACCAACATAGTCCGTGCCAACGTGCAGAGCTACCGGGACCTGCCTGCTGTCCTGTATCAGATACAGACCAAGTTTCGGGACGAGCCACGCCCACGGGCCGGGCTTATTCGGGTCCGCGAGTTCGACATGAAGGACGCCTACAGTTTCGACGCCGACGAGGAGAGCCTTGAGAACAGCTACCAGGCTATGGCCCAGGCGTACAGAAACATCTACGAGCGATGCGGCCTGCCCGCGCTGATGGTGGAGGCCGACAGCGGGGCTATCGGTGGCAAGGACTCCCACGAGTTCATTCTGCCCACTCCCAGCGGTGAGGACGTTGTCCTGACCTGCCCCAAATGTGGCTACGCCGCCAATACCGAGAAGGCCGGAGGAGTCGTGCCTCCCACTCAGATGGAGCCACCGCTGGCGATGGAGGAGGTCTCTACACCCGGGGTCAAGACCATAGCCGGGCTGTCCGACTACCTGGGCATTCCCCAGAGCAGCACCCTTAAAGCTGTCTTCTATTCTGCCGATGGCGACGTGGTCTTTGCCACCATCCGTGGCGATCTGGACGTGAACGAAGTCAAGCTGAAGAACGTCCTCCACTGCCACGACCTGCGACTAGCCAGCCAGGAGGAGGTAGGGGCTGCGGGGCTGGTGCCCGGTTCCGCTTCGCCTATAGGGCTGGAGAACATGAAGAGGGTTGCCGATGAGTCCATTAAATCCGGCTCCAACTTTGCCGTAGGAGCAAACAAGTCGGATGCGCACATCATCAATGCCAACTACCCCAGGGATTTTCAGGTGGACATCCTGACGGACATCTCCCTGACTCAGGAGGGACATGGCTGCATCCGTTGTGGGACTCCTCTGGAAGCTACTCGCGGCGTTGAGGTGGGCCATATCTTCAAGCTGGGCACCTTCTTCAGTGAGACCCTGGGAGCATACTTTCTGGACAGGGAGGGGCAGCAACGCCCCATCATAATGGGCTGCTATGGCATTGGAGTCGGGAGGCTCCTGGCCGCCGCCATCGAGCAGAACCATGACGACCAGGGCATCGTCTTTCCCATGCCTATAGCTCCCTATCAGGTGCATCTGGTAGGTCTCAACCTGGCGGATGCCGAGGTAGCCCGCGCCGCGGACGATCTTTATGAGCGTCTCTGGCAAGAGGGCATTGAGACCCTCTACGACGACCGCCGTGACGAGGCCGCCGGTGTGAAATTCAACGACGCTGACCTGCTGGGCTTGCCGGTGCGCCTGGTGATTAGCCCGCGCAACCTCCGGCAGGATTCGGTGGAAGTGAAAGAGCGCCGGGATAAGGAGGCGACGATGGTGCCAGTGGGAGAGGTGGTGGGGCGGATAGCGAGGCTGATAAAGGGGTAAATGTTCGGAGCCGATAGCTCCCTTTCTCCGGCAAGGTACTCGGGTTATAATGGGGTTGGCCTGTCCCTACCGATGCAAGGCATTGAAAGCCGGTGACAGCCCTATACGCCAAAGGAGGCCCCTTATGACCAGTCGTAGCAGTGAGGAGTGGCAGGAGAACACCCTGGCTCCTGTCGTCAAGCGATACCCCGAGCGAGAAGACGGGTTCCGTACTGAATCGGGTATTGAGCAGGACACCACCTACTTTCCCCAGGACCTGGACTCGTCGGACTTTGACTACGACAGAGACCTGGGCTACCCCGGAGAGTACCCCTTCACCAGAGGAGTACAGCCCAATATGTACCGGGGACGGCTGTGGACCATGCGCCAGTATTCGGGTTATGCCACCGCCGAGGAGTCCAACCGCCGCTATCACTACCTATTGGAGCAGGGCCAGACGGGCCTCTCCATCGCCTTCGACCTGCCTACCCAGATAGGTTACGATTCGGACCACCCCCTCGCTCAGGGAGAGGTGGGCAAGGTTGGCGTTCCCATAAGCAGCCTCCGTGACATGGAAGTCCTGCTGGACGGTATACCCCTGGACAAGGTAAGCACTTCCATGACCATCAACGCCACGGCATCCGTCCTCCTGTGCCTCTACATCGCCGTCGGCAAGAAGCAGGGCGTCCCTCCGGACAGGCTCAACGGCACTATTCAGAACGACATCCTCAAGGAGTACATCGCCCGCGGCACCTACGCCTACCCGCCACGGCCATCCATGCGCCTGATTGTAGACGTGTTCAAGTATTGCGCCCAGGAAGTCCCACGGTGGAACACCATCAGCATCAGTGGCTATCACATGCGGGAGGCAGGCGCAACCGCCGTGCAGGAGTTGGCCTTCACCTTTGCCAACGCAATAGCCTATGTCCAGGCAGCGGTGGACGCGGGCCTGGACGTGGATGATTTCGCGGGGCGTCTCTCCTTCTTCTTTGTGGCCCAGAACAATCTCTTCGAGGAAATCGCCAAGTTCCGCTCAGCCCGCCGCATGTGGGCCAAGATTATGCGGGAGCGGTTTGGGGCCAGGAATCCCCGGTCATGGATGCTCCGCTTCCATACCCAGACCGCGGGAGTGACCCTTACGGCCCAGCAGCCCGACAACAACCTCATTCGCTCTACCATACAGGCCCTGGCGGCAGTCCTGGGGGGCACCCAGTCGCTGCACGTTAACTCGCGGGACGAAGCCCTGGCCCTTCCCACTGAGGAGTCGGTACAGCTCTCCCTACGTACCCAGCAAATACTTGCCCACGAGAACGGGGTGGCCGACGTGGTGGACCCATTGGGAGGGTCATACTATATAGAGAGCCTCACCAGCCGCCTGGAGGAGGAGGCCTTCCGCTACATTGAGAAGATTGACGGTATAGGGGGAGCCATAGTCGCCCTTGAGCAGGGCTATCAGATACGGGAGATACACGACTCCGCCTACAAGCACCAAGAAGAGGTGGAGAAGGACAGGCGGGTAATCGTGGGGGTCAACCGCTACGTCAGCGAGACTCCCCCAATCGCCGGACTGCTGAGGGTGGACCCGGCCCTGGCCCGTCACCAGGTAGAGAGCCTGCGTCAGCTACGCCGGGACCGGGATGACGCGGCCGTCGAGAAGTCCCTGACCCACTTGGCGGAGGTGGCCCGCAGCGACGATAACACCGTGCCGGTGATTCTGGAGTGTGTGGAAAACTACTGTACCCTGGGAGAGATATGCGGAGTATTTCGGGATGTCTTCGGCGAACAGGGCGAGTTTATAGTGTTCTAGATAACTCGTTGTGAGACGTTCGTAGTCGTAGATTGCAATGGGAGGTAACTTCATGGCGGACCTGCTACTTACGGAAGAAGAACGTATGCTACAGACGGCGGTGCGAGAGTTCGCCGACCGGGAGCTGGCGCCCCGTGCCAGGGAGATGGACGAGAAGGAAGAGTTCTCCTGGGAGAACTGGGAAGGGATGGCCGCCCTGGGCCTCACCGGCATTGGTATAGACCCTGCCTATGGCGGCAGCGGTGGCGGCTACAGGCAGATGGCCATTGCCGAGGAGGAGGTGGCGCGTGGAGACGCCGCCACCAGCGTGACCCTCGTTGCCCACATGTCCCTGGGCACCCATACCATCTACCAGTACGGCAACGAGGAGCAAAAGCTAAGGCTCGTCCCACCCCTGGCCGAGGGGAAGAAGATGGCCGCCTGGGCACTCA
This sequence comes from Dehalococcoidia bacterium, assembly GCA_021296015.1. Taxonomy (GTDB): domain Bacteria; phylum Chloroflexota; class Dehalococcoidia; order Lucifugimonadales; family JAGWBF01; genus JAGWBG01. The sequence goes on from JAGWBG010000021.1 coordinate 10,511, forward strand.
CCGAGCCGGGAGGCGGCTCCGATGCCGCCGCCCTCCAGACCACCGCCGCCTACCGTGATGGTGCTTATTACCTCAACGGCAGCAAGATTTTCATCACCAACGGCGACGTGGCGGAGTATATCGTGGTCTTCGCTACCCAGGATAAGGACCGGGGTTCTCGAGGCGTCAGCGCCTTCGTCCTGGAAAAAGGCGCTCCCGGATTCGACGTATACAAGCAGCACGGCAAGATGGGTATGAGGGGCTCCAGTACCACGGAGTTGACTTTTCAGAACACTCCTGTACCTGAGGAGAACCGGCTGGGCGAAGAAATGCGGGGCTTCCGGTATGCTATGGAGATACTGGACTCCAGCCGGATTATCATCGCCGCCCAGTGCGTGGGGATAGGCCAGGCGGCCCTGGAAGCGGCGGTGAGATATGCGCAACAGCGACAGTCCTTTGGCCGGCCCATCGCCCAGCACCAGGCCATACAGTTCATGCTGGCCGACATGGCAACGGAGGTTTATGCGT
>JAGWBG010000318.1 GCA_021296015.1 Dehalococcoidia bacterium
ACCTTGAAGGCCCTGTGATGGGTCTAGTACAGTCCCCCCCTTGAGTAACAGGTCGTACATATATCACCTCTCCTACATCGTTGGCTGGGAAAGCGCGGGAGTCCCTGATAACTATCTCATATACTCTACACTTACAAGAAGCGAATGAGAAGCCCTGCCACATGAGGGTATTGACCTGCCCTGTCAGATAGTGTATTCCTACTGCTGTAACTTGAATTGGTTTAAGGAGGCCTTGATGGTGGACTACGGCCGTTACAAGAACCTGATTGTAGATAAAGCCGATAAGGTAGCTACCCTCACCTTCAATCGTCCCGAAAGGCTTAATGCCTTCAACTGGGAGCTTCATAGTGAACTAGAGGATGTGCTGCTAGACCTGAATGTGGACGAGGAGGTACATGCCATTGTAATTACTGGGGCGGGTCGGGCCTTCTCAGCTGGAGGTGACCTCAGGGGGATGCAGGATGACCTCGATCAACCTCCGATGAAGCGCATCCCAATGTATCATGGACGGCTTCTCGTAATGAATCTGATGGAGGTCAGGCAGCACAACATCCCCGCCGTCAACGGAGATGCTGAAGGCTGCGACGTGATTATGGCCTCCGAGACGGCCCGCATCGGAGACCCTCACGTGCGGGTGGGCCTGGTTGCCGGAGATGGTGGAGCGATTATATGGCCCGCTCTGGTGGGTGTAGCCAAAGCCAAGGAGCTTCTTATGACGGGAGACCTGGTCCCGGCCAGTGAAGCCGAACGTATCGGGCTGGTCAATAGGGTGCTTCCTCAAGAGGAGGTGCTGCCGGCTGCCATGGAGATGGCAACGCGCCTGGAGAATGCTGCTACGTGGGCCATCCGGTGGACCAAGCACTCGATAAACAAGCAGCTTCGCGCCCAGATGGAGATGACTCTGGACATGTCCCTGGCCCTGGAGAGCTTGACCTACATAAGCGACGACCACAAGGAAGCGGTGGCTGCCTTCTTGGAAAAGCGTAAACCGAATTATACGGGCCTCTAGGGGGTAGACCTTATCTCAAGGTGTCTCTATCCTACCACCTGATCTGCCCGTAGCTGTTCTATCTGCTCTTTGGGGTAGTTCAGCAACTCACTGAGTATCTCGTCCGAGTGCTCCCCGGGCATGGGAGTGGAGCCTATGACCGCAGGGGTACGGCTGAAGTGCCAGAAGTCCCCCGACACGTGTATCTTCCCGGCTATGGGGTCGGGCACCTCTACCAGTGCTCGCCGCTCCCAGGGATGGGGGTCTTCGGCTGCCTGGGCTATGGTGTTTACCGGACTAGCCGTAATGTCGTGGAAAGTGAAATGGTCAATGGCTTCTCTCATCGTCATGTCTGTCATTAGCTCAGTCACAGCCTCATTGATGGCCGGGCCGTTCTGAGTCCGCCTGTGCCGCTCGGTGAACCGCTCGTCTTCCAGCCATTCCGGCTTATTCAAGGCCCGGCATACCCTGGGCCACTGGTGTTGGTCTCCTGCATAGATAAGGACCCAGCCATCCTTGCAAGGATAAGCGCCGTTTGGAGGGGCGCCACTGCCCTCCCCGCGCTTCGGGACCTCTCCCCCTCCGGCGTATGCTGAAACGAATATTTCGGTGTAGCTGTAGCCGGTATCCGCAAGGCAGACATCCAGCGATTGGCCCTCGCCTGAAATTTCCCGCTCCCGTATGGCGGCAAGGGTCCCGATGGCGGCGTGCAATGCGGTGGTCCGGTCTATAATGGGTACGCCCGCTCGTATCGGGGGCATCCCTTCTTGACCCGTCATCATCATAATCCCGGACATAGCCTGTCCGATGGGGTCATAACCTATCATGTCTTTGTAAGGGCCGAACTGACCATAGGCTGACACGTTCACCATTATGATTCTTGGATTAAGCTCATAGAGAACGTCATATCCGAAACCCATCTTCTCTATGGTTCCGGGACGGAAGTTCTGTATAAGCACGTCGGAGATTTTCACGAGGTCCTGGAGTATATCTTTAGCCTTGTCCTTCCTCATGTCTACCGATAGGCTCTTCTTGCCGCTGTTATACTGGATAAAGTAGGTGCTCTGTCCACCGGCCCAGGGGCCATGAGTCCGTGTCTCCTCACCACCCAGCCGCTCAATCTTTATTACCTCGGCCCCCAAACGAGCCAGAACCTGCCCGCAGCGAGGCCCGGCTTGGTGCCGGCCAAGGTCCAGCACACGAATACCTTCCAGCGGAGACTTGACAGATCCCATAGATTTGCCTCCTTTGCTGCCCTCCTCCATCTCACTTGGGGAGAACGAGTTTCAGGTTATTGTACGATGGTCTCAGGAAAAGGGCAAGGCGGAGTTGGGGCCTCACAGGGCCTTCCTCGTGCGCTTACATCTTCTTTATGCTACACTCTCTTATGACCAATATCAGGAGGTAGAGGATGATAGACCTCGTTATCAGAGGCGGCCAGGTAGTGACTCCCTGGGGAGTTGGTGGGTGGGACGTGGCGGTGGAGGGTGAAAAGATTGTCGCCGTAGCCCAGCAGGGAACCCTCCCAGGCGATGTTGGGAGAGTC
>JAGWBG010000022.1:0-3823 GCA_021296015.1 Dehalococcoidia bacterium
AGCATGGCAAGCCAGGGAGATGTTTGCCTGGAACGGCAAGTATTACCAGCTTCCCATGGTCAATATCTGGCCCCGCCCTATCCAGCAGCCCCATCCTCCCGTCTGGGTGCCGGGTTCCGGCAGCCTGAGTACCTGGGACTTTTCGACCCGTCACAACCACTGCTACTGCTTCCTGAGCTATTTCGGGAACAATCTGGGCAAAAAGGTCATGGATGGGTTCTGGGAGTTTGTGGACGGTAAGGGTCTTGACCTCAACCCCTACCGAGCGGGTTTCCTGCAGCTGGTGGCGGTCTCCGAGACTGATGCGAAGGCCGAGGAGGATTACTACAGTCATATCCGCTACTTCTACGACAAGAGTCTCCATATCGCATCGGAGTTCTTCCTTGCCCCGGGTTACATGGACTACCGCAGCCTGGAAAATTCCTACTGAGGAATCTCTCCGAATGGTAGTACAAGGATTTTGTGGACAATCAGCTTGTAATTTCAGGTAGCCCGGCGACTGTGAGGGACCAGTTGAAAGAGGCAGTCAAGAAGTTGAGAGTGGGCAATCTGATGGTGCTGTTGCACATCGGCTCCATGCCTCACGAGCTTACCCTGAAGAACATTGACCTTTTCAGCCGGGAGGTCATGCCCCACCTTCACGACATCTGGGACGATGAGTGGGATAATCACTGGTGGCCTGAAAAGCTGAAAGGAAAGCGCCGGCTTGCCGGGGCGGCAGTTTAAGGTCTGTTCCCAAGAGCCCACCGGAGGGGAAACGTCATGGTCACAGTGCAGGAACGCACGGTCAGCGTGTGGAGAGACCGGATTAACACCAGGGTCAAGGTCGCCGGCGATGGGCCGCCCCTGGTCTTCTTCCACGGCGCTGCTGGGCTGGAATGGGACGCCTTCCTGGACCGTCTAGCCCAGAGCCATACCGTCTATGCGCCGGAACACCCCGGCACCACGCCGGGAGACCCGGACGCAATCAAGGCCCTGGACGATTTGTGGGACCTGGTACTGTACTATTACGAGTTGTTCGACAGGCTTGAACTGGAATCTCCCGTTGTCGTGGGCCACTCCTTTGGCGGCATGGTAGCTGCCGAGGTGGCGGCGACGAATCCCCGGCGAGTCAGCCGGTTGGTGCTGATTGGCCCCATTGGGCTATGGCGGGACGACGCGCCGGTGTTGAACTGGATGTCCGTGCCGCCGGAGGTGGTAGCAAAGGCCGCCTTCTACGACCCGGAAGGGCCTGTAGCCAAACAGGTATTGACATTGCCCAAGGACCCGGAAGAGCTCATGAACGCTCAGATCAGTCTGACGTGGGCATTGGGTTGCACAGGCAAGTTTGTATGGCCCATACCGGACAAGGGCCTCAAAAAGCGTCTGCACCGCATTCAAGCGCCCACGTTGATTGTGTGGGGCCAAGGGGATGGCATAGTATCGCCTGTATATGCGGAAGAGTTTGCAAGCTACATCTCCGGGGCACAGACCGAGATAGTCGGTGAGGCGGCCCACGTTCCCCATCTGGAGCAGTTCAGAAAGGTCTCCGGGCTGGTGGAAGACTTCCTGAAGGCGTAGGCAACGACATCCTTCATCGCTACCCCCGTTACTCTTCCAGCCCAACCTCTATGTCGTCGCCCTGAACGCGGACCGGGTATACGTGTACAGGGGTAACGGCAGGCGGCACCACTGCCTCTCCGGTAATGACGTCGAATTTGGCACCGTGGCGAGGACAATCTATAAGGCTGCCTTCCAGGTCGCCGAATCCCAGGATTCCACCGTCGTGGGTGCAAGCGTCCCGTATGGCGTAAATGGTGCCATCTACGTTGCATACCAGAACGTGCTCACCACGCTGGGGGGACATTCTCTTGGTGGTCCCAGGAGGTACATCCCCCACCCTGGCGACCTTCACATATCTCAGTGCCATTGAGCAACACCCCTTTCCCTGAATACAGGGTCTTCCGTTTCTTCTTAATGTGTATTCCCGTTCTCACCCGCTAGAGGTGGACAGGCGAGAGGGAATGACGGGTGAGTCCCATGCCCATTGTACGCCTTTGGGAATGGATGCGGTATACTCTGTCTCGGAAGGAAGGTCCGTAGGAGGGGAGTATGGACGTTAATAGTAGTTACCATTTTGATGCGCCTGCCGCAAGGGTGTGGGAGGTGATGTTGGACCCGGACGTAATAGCCAAGTGTATGCCGGGTTGTGAGAAGCTGACGCCCCTGGGCAACGACCAGTATGAGGCCATCATCAGCGTGGGCGTCGGGGCCGTAAGGGGAAGCTATACGGCCAGAATCACCGTGGCCGACCAGGTGCCTATGCGCTCTTACAGGCTGGTAGTGGAAGGCACCGGCGCGCCCGGCTTCGTTCGAGGGGTGGCCCATATATCCCTGGAGGACCAGGGGGAAAGGACCCTGGTCAAGGTTGACGGAGATGCCCAGGTGGGCGGGACCGCGGCCAGAGTGGGGCAGCGCCTGATAGGGAACATCAACAGGATGATGATGGACAGGTTCTTCATGTGCCTGCAGGAGGTGGCCGGCCAGGCAGACCCGCGCAGCTGAAGACTTTGTGCCCCTCACCCCCAGACCAAGTCCGAGGGTCAGGGGGTGCTGCGTGAACTGCAAAGCTCGATTTCTATGCAACGGTTCCGGTTACCGGGAGGGTGGGACTGGTGTCATGCCAGGTGCAGCGTTCTGGCGCCCCGGAGGACCAGGGTGGGCAGGGGTTCTATGAGCCTGAGTCCCACGGCTACCAGGTAGCTTATTGCTACGCCTATGAGTGCCCCGGCCACTACGTCGGAGGGGTAGAATACCCCGGCATATATCCTGGACAGTCCCCACAGGGCGGCCAGCCCATAGAGGAAGGCCCCCAGCTTCCGGCTTCCCTGCCACATACCCGAGGCCATGGCGAAGGTGACGGCGGCCGGATTGGCGGGAAAGGAGGAGTCGGTGGGCGGGTAGAAGAGGAGGGTCAATTCGTACTCGACGAAAGGTCTTTCCCTGAAATAATGCTGGTTCAGGATGAGCACCGTCAGGTTAGCGAACCCGACGGCTATTAGCGCCCTTAACACCGCCCTCTGGTGAGCATCCCGTTGCCGGGCGTCTCTGCCCGCAAACCACACGAACACAAGGAAAAGGGCTGCAAGCACAGGTATAAAGTAGTCGCTTACTATCAGCCTCTCCACTTTATCCAGCAGTGCGTACCGTCCCGCCCACTGGTTGAGCCACAACACTATCTCTTTATCTATGCTCTGTAGCGCTTCCATAAGTCCTTCAGGGTGGTGGTCAGAGCGTTGAGGTAGGTAGTCTCTTTCAAGGCATCAAGGCCGGAAGCGTAGTGCTGCTGTCCCTTGCCCAATGCACGGTGACTTAGGGACGAGAGGACGAGGGTCAATATCAATGCGGAACCTGCCCCCAGGGTAAAGAGGCCGGCTGTCTGGTTGCCGTTAAGGCCCCCCTCGGTGTCGGGGATGTTTCTGGGTTCCGTCATGAAGAATAGTAGGAAGGCGGCAACGGTAATCGCAAGGCCCGCTCCGAAGGCCAGAGACTTGCTCCTGATTAGAAGAAGCCCTGGGAGAGGGCCATAGGCGGCGGCCATCTGAAGGGCGCCAAATGCTGCTATGAACACAAACAGGAGGTAGTCTAGGATAAAGGAGCCTGCCATGAGTGCTAGCCTTGGGGCAACGCTTTATCTCCGGCTTGCTCCTCTTCCGGTCTCGGTAGGTTCCTTGAGGTAGCGTAGTGGCGCATTCCCACCATGACGGGGAGGCCGACACAGTAGGCAACTATGGAAAAGGAGACCCCTGTGAGCAGTGCCACGAAAGGCGTGAATATCATGATC
>JAGWBG010000022.1:3843-14754 GCA_021296015.1 Dehalococcoidia bacterium
AGCCATACCAGGCTGATGGGAATCGCAGGTATGGGAACCAGGGCGATAAAGACTCCCAATGCGCTGGCAGCGCCCCTTCCGCCCCTGAGCTTCAGGAATATGGGCCAGTTGTGACCGATTATGGCTACGACCCCAGCTGCCATCTGTGGGCCCGTGCCATCGGTCAGTGCTCTGGCAAGAAGCACGGCTAAGGCGCCTTTCCCTATGTCAATCGCCCCTACCACCATGCCTGCCTTGGGACCGATAGTTCGATACGTGTTGCCGGCGCCGGGATTTCGGTCTCCTTCGTCGCGGATGTCCTTCCCTTTTACCAGACGCCCGGCGACATAGGCCGAAGGTATAGAGCCTATGAGATAGGCCATTATCATAGCACCTATCCAGTCGAAGCTAAACCAGGCCACCTCGGTCTAGGTCTCCTTTATCTGAATATATGCTACCGCGGTCCTCAATACTTGCTGGCTAGGGCCCAACTGGGTAATTATACGCTAACCAGCCTCGGTGTGGCGACTGTACACCAGTGTATATACTTGGGATTCCTCCCAACTACGATGTCGAAGTACAGTTTCTGAAGCTTTGCCGATATAGGTCCTACCGTGCCGTCATTTATCTTGCGGTTATCCACTTCCACCACGGGCGTGAGATGGGCGGCTGTGCCGGTGAGGAAACATTCGTCGGATATGTATATTTGGCTTCTGTCTATGTGAGTCTCCAGTACCTCCAGCCCCAGTTCGCTCTGGGCCAGCTGCATTACGGTGTCCCGGGTAATACCGGGCAATACGTTGTCCTCGATGGGAGGGGTGTAAATCTTGCCATCGGACACCAGGAAGAGGTTCTCTCCTGAACCCTCGCACACGTGCCCATCCTGATTCAGGATAATGGCCTCGTCAAATCCCGCCAGGGTCGCCTCGGTCTTGGCGAGAATGCTGTTCACGTAGATTCCTGAAATCTTGAACCGGGCCGGTATCATAGGGTCATCTACTCGCCGCCAGGAAGAGGTACAACAGCGCAGTATATCGGTCCCAAGATAGCTGCCGAAGGGGACTGCCAAGAGGCAGAAATCGCTCTCCAGGTCCTGGAGCTTCAGGTTGGCCACTTTCTCGGCGCTCTTGTAGGCCAGGGGGCGAATGTAGAGGTCCTCGCTGAAGCCGCACCGCTCCACCATTTCCACGGTAATATTGCAAAGCTCTTCCAAGGAATACGGAATGTCTAGCATGAGAAGGCGACACCCCCGAAGGAGTCTCTCGTAGTGCTCCCTCAGGCGGAAGATGTATATAGCCCCATTCTCCTCGTTCCAGTTCCCCCTGATACCTTCAAAGACCCCCGTCCCGTAGTGCAACGCATGGGTCATAATGCTTACCTTGGCCTCGCTCAGGGGAACGTAGTCTCCTCGGAAGAAGGCATAGGACATCGGACTCACCGCTCACCTCCTCTTTAACTTTGGGGCATGGGTAATTATAATCAGCCATAGACCATAAGGCAAGATGATAATTTATAGATGTTTTCTATAAGGGCTGTATCACTCTACATTTTGTTGGCCCTGTTCATTGCCGTCCTATCTGCGGCGGCAGCCCTTCTGGTAATCCAAAGCAGGTCCGGTAGTCCAGGTGTTGAGGTCCTGTTGCCTACGGCTACTCCTGCTCCCAATTTGAAAGTTTACATAAGTGGCGCGGTAGCCATTCCCGGTGTCTACGCTATGGAGGAAGGCGACCGCTTGGCGGACGCTATAGAGGCCGCCGGAGGTGCTACCTACGGCCCTCTGCCTTCCTGCGTCAACCTGGCGGTAAGAGTAAAGGACGAGGCCAGCTACAATGTGCCGGATGCTGGGATGCCTTGCCAGCAACCCTCTTTGCCGGTGATGACTACCACAGGAGAAGGTGGGGGCTCAGGGGTGGGAGCTACCTATGGGGTGGGTAGTGGTGCGGGCGTGGAGGCTGCCGCAGAGCAGGACTCTCACCCGGTAATGGACCTGAACACTGCCACCGTGCAGCAGCTAATAGAGTTGCCGGGCATCGGCCCGGTGAAGGCCCAGGCCATAGTAGATTACAGGGAGGAAGTCGGTCAGTTCAAATCTATTGAAGAGGTGATGGAGGTGCGGGGCATAGGCCCAGCTACCTACGAAGGTATCTATGACATGGTAAGCGTGGGGGGAGCGCCCCCTTAGCTCATGCTTACAAAGGCCATCCCACCGTTGGAAACGGATTCCGAACCCGTATCGGAGTACGGGCAGGCTCTGGACGACGGAAAGAGAGTGGGTATGACGGAGTGCCCTACCCGTCACTCTGGCGAAGGCCAGAGTCCAGGGGTGCGGGATGGAGGCACCATGTCACTGACAGGGACTTGTGGATTCGGGCCTACGCCGGAATGACGGAAAGGGAGTGGGAGTTTTTCATGGCCTTGTGAAGGCCGCGCCCGCCTGTTGGCAGATAGGTATGGGAATGAAAATGGCCTATTTTCAGAGGAATTATCTACTTGGTGGAGAGAGAAGGAGTATCCGTATATGACGACAATGCGCCAGGTTGAGCTACGATACAATCCCCAGGAGATTGACCGCAAATGGCAGGAGCGCTGGGAAAGGGACGGCACATACCGAGTCCGGGATGACGATCCCAGCCCCAAATGGTACGAGCTTACCATGTATCCCTATCCCTCCGGCGACCTGCATATCGGCCACTGGTACGCCATGGCGCCCGCCGACTGTCATGCCCGCTTCCGCCGGATGCAGGGATACAACGTCATCCATCCCATGGGCTTCGACGCCTTCGGGCTTCCGGCAGAGAACGCCGCTATCCAGCGGGGGATTCATCCATATACCTGGACTATGGGTAACATCGAGAACATGCGCGGCCAGCTTCGCAGCATGGGCACGGTGTACGATTGGGAACGGGAGATAATATGCTGCGTTCCCGAATACTACAGATGGAACCAGTGGTTCTTCCTCAAGCTCTACGAAAAGGGCCTGGCCTATCGTGCCAACGCTCCGGTGGTATGGTGCCCCTCCTGCCAGACCGTCCTGGCCAACGAGCAAGTGCTGAACGGTAGATGCGAGCGGTGTGATACCTCCATCACCCGCCGCGACCTGGAGCAGTGGTTCCTGCGCATAACCGACTACGCAGACCAACTACTGGATTTCGGCGGCCTGGTGGACTGGCCGGAGAAAATCCTCACCATGCAGCGCAACTGGATTGGCCGGAGCGTGGGCGTGGAGATTAGCTTCGATATTTCCCAATTGGGGCTGGACGAGAGTGAGATAAGCACCTTCACCACTCGCATAGACACCATCTTCGGAGTTACCTTCATGGTGCTGGCCCCGGAGCATCCCCTGGTCGAAAAGCTGACGACGCCTGAGCGAAGCTCCGAGGTGGCTGCCTACGTGGAGCAGGCCCGGCGCCAGACGGAGATAGAGCGCCTGTCTGCCGAGAAGGAGAAGACGGGGGTCTTCTTGGGTTCCTACGCGATAAACCGTCTCAATGGAGAGCAGGTGCCCATTTTCATAGCTGACTACGCCCTCATGGGCTACGGCACGGGGGCGGTAATGGGCGTCCCCGCACATGACCAGAGGGACTTCGAGTTTGCCAGGAAATATGGCCTGCCTATAAGGCTGGTGATAGCGCCGTCCGGCTGGGCTGGCGGCGACCTTGAGGAGGCGTACCTGGAAGAGGGATCTATGGTCAACTCAGGCCAGTTTGATGGGCTGCCCAGCAGCCAGGGCAAGGAGGCCATTGCCGACTTCGTAGAGGGCCAGGGCTGGGGCCGACGCTCCGTGTCCTATCGCATACGGGACTGGCTCATATCGAGACAACGGTACTGGGGCACACCCATACCCATTGTCTACTGCGAAAAATGCGGCACCGTGCCGTTGCCCGAAGACAGCCTGCCGGTGCTTCTGCCGGAAGACGCCGAGTTCAAGCCCAGCGGAGAGTCCCCTCTGGTTCTGCACCAGGGTTTCGTCAGCGCTGCGTGTCCCCGCTGCGGTGGGGCGGCCCGCCGTGAGACTGACACCATGGACACCTTCGTGGACTCCTCCTGGTATATGGAGCGTTTCACCAGCCCCAAGTACGACGATGGCCCATTTGAACCCAAGGTCTTGAAAGAGTGGATGCCGGTAGACCAGTACACCGGCGGTGCCGAGCACGCCGTCATGCACCTCCTCTACGCCCGTTTCTGGACCAAGGCCCTGAGAGACATGGGCCTGGTGGACTTCGACGAACCTTTCCTTCGGCTGTATAACCAGGGGATTATCTTGGGCGAGGACCATGAGAAGATGAGCAAGAGCCGCGGCAACGTGGTTAACCCTGACGAGTACGTGGGGAGTATGGGTGCCGATTCCGTCCGGTGTTATCTGATGTTCCTGGGTCCCTGGGACCAGGGAGGCCCCTGGAGCACATCAGGGATAAACGGAGTGGCCCGTTGGCTCAACCGGGTCTGGGAAGTCTGTCAGCATGACCCATCGGAGCTGGACGATAGGCCCACCGATGAACAGACCGTAAGGGATACCCGGAGGGACCTCCATCAGACCATAAAGAAGTGTTACAACGATCTGGACAGGTTCAAGTTCAACACCGCTATCGCATCCCTGATGGAGTTCTCCAACCGGCTAAATCGGGTCTGGAGCGAGGGCAATGTGGACTCCGCCACCTGGAGGGACTGCACCGAGAAGTTCCTGCTGATGCTGGCGCCCTTCGCCCCCCATCTCGCCGAGGAGCTTTGGGAGCGGGCCGGTCATCCCTATAGCGTCCACAACCGGATGTTTCCCCAGTGGGATGAGGAACTGGCCGCCGAGGAAGTAATCACGCTGGTGGTTCAGGTAAACGGTCGGTTGAGGGATAAGCTTCAGGTGCCCGTTGACATCGCGGAAGAGGAGGCTAAGCGCCTTGCTCTTGCCAGTGCCAAGGTGCAGACCTACATCAGCGACAAGCAAATAGCCAGGACCCACTACGTCCCGGGTCGCCTGGTGAACGTGGTGGTGGGGTAGGAATGGCGCCTCAACGTGCTGCGGGCTATGCACCCCTCCCTCTCCCTACTCATAGCTGACTCTTTGTGGTATACTCCATACTCCAATGCGATTCGCTCTCTTCGATGGCTGTCCTCCGTATACGGGGTCCCGTGCAAAATAGCCGGAAAATCCATGGAAAGTGGTGGGTGAAAGACATGGCTGGAAAAATAAACTTTGTGGATGGCGGCTCCGTGACTACTCCCGGGGGGTTCTCGGCGGGCGCCACATACGCCGGACTCAAGACCTACGCAGAGGATAAGCTGGACCTGGGCATATTGCTCTCCGACCGGCCCAGTTCCGTTGCCGGAGTATTCACCACCAGCGCCGTGAGGTCCCCCACGGTCACAATCACCCAGGAGCGGGTTTCCTCCCAGAGCAAGGTCAGGGCCCTGGTGGTAAACAGCGGCATAGCCAACGCATGTGTGGGAGAGCAGGGCTATCTGGATGCCCAAGAGGCTACGGCCGAGACGGCAAGACGCCTGGGTCTGCGTTCTGAAGAGGTGCTCATGGGCAGCACCGGAATCATAGGCGTGGAACTGCCGATGGCCCTTGTCCGAACGGGCATCAGCCAGATAACGCCTTCGGAGGGCGGGGGCAACGACCTCGCCAGGGCCATTATGACCACCGACACCCACCCCAAAGAAGGGGCTGTGGCCTTCGAGTGCTCTGGGAAGACCGTAACCATCGGCGGCATAGCCAAGGGCGCGGGCATGATACACCCCAACATGGCTACCATGCTGAGCTTCCTCACCTCCGATGCCGATGTGGAACCTTCCTTTCTGCAACGTGCGTTGAGTCGAGCGGCCGATTCATCCTTCAACATGCTGTCGGTGGACGGCGACAGCAGCACCAACGATACGGTGCTTATCCTGGCCAACGGTGCCGCGGACGCGGGCATTATAGAGGAAGGAACGCCGACCGGAGACCTTTTCCAGGAGGCCCTGAACAAGCTCTGTATCCATCTGACCAAGGAGCTAGCCAGGGACGGAGAAGGAGCGAGCAACCGTCTCATTGAGGTTACCGTTGAGGGAGCGACCGACCTCACGGCCGCCCGCCTTGCCGCCAGGACGGTGGTGTCGTCGAGCCTGGTGAAAACGGCCGTTCACGGAGCCGACCCCAATTGGGGCAGAATCATAGCCGCTCTGGGTAGAAGTGGGGCCGAGGTTGATGAGGGCAAGGTCGCCCTCTACGTCAACGACGTTTGCATAATGGAGGATGGCCGTCCCATCCCCTTTCACAGGGATGGAGTAGTTGCCTTGATGCGTGGGCTGGAGGTGTCCTTCCGAATCAAGCTCAATCTGGGCCAGAGTGAAGCCACGGCGTGGGGCTGTCCCCTCAGCGAAGAATACGTGACCTTTAATAGCGCCTACACTACCTAACATCCACAAGGGTGCGGGTAGCCGGCCCCGGTGAATCCCCCATATTTCAGACTGCCCCCGCTTATTAAGTGCTATAGTTACATATTGCCCTGAGTTTTCCAAGTATAAACAAGTTTTGCTTTTTACACGCTATTTATAGCGTATAATGTTACTTGTTTTACGGAGTGTGGAGTGTCAGATAGGCCGCCCAAAGGCATAGTCGTGGTGAAAATCGGGGGCAGCACCCTGGGCAGCAACGATACCACTCTCAAGGACCTGGTTGCCCTCCAGCGTGATGGCGTCAAGCTTATAGTTGTCCACGGCGGGGGCAGCGTCATCTCCCAGTGGATGGAGAAACAGGGCACCATTCCCCGTTTTGTCCGGGGTTTGAGGGTCACTGATTCCCAGAGCCTGGAAATCGTCGCGGCAGTGCTGACGGGGCTGGTCAACAAGCAGCTTGTGGCGTCTCTGATTGCCCTGGGAGGCAAAGCTATGGGGCTGAGTGGTGTAGATGGTGCTCTATTGAAGGCCAGGGTGGCCGACGAGGAGTTAGGTTATGTGGGGGAGGTGACAGGGGTAAACCCTGAAGTCTTGTTACAGTCCCTGGAGGGGGGTTACATACCGATGGTGGCTCCTGTGGGCATACACCGGGTGGACGACTCCCCCTATTCAGGCTCCATGCTCAACATAAATGGAGACACCGTGGCCGGGGAGTTAGCCTATGCCATAGGCGCTGAGAGGCTGATTTTTCTCACAGACGTGAATGGGGTAATGGATGGGTCGGGCAGAGTCATCCGACGCCTCAGTGTGAGGAGTGCCCGCCCTCTCCTTGCGTCAGGCGTGGTGAAAGGCGGAATGATACCCAAGCTGGAGGCTTGTTTGCGTGCCCTGGACCGGGTTCCGGTGACTGAGATAATCGACGGCAGGCAGCCGGGGGTGTTGATGCACTGCTTCCGGGGCGTGCCCACTGGCACTCAAATAATCAGTAGGCATGATATCAGCCAGTTGGAGTTCGGTTCACATACTTAGGAATTGCTGATAGCTTAAACGGAAGGTGCTATGGTCTTCAACACGGGAAACAATGGAGAAGGGGCAGGCCCCCCAAGGAACGTAGACATAGGTCAGTTTGGGAACCCTAACATGAAACTGCTCACCAGGGTTGGACTGGCCGTTGCTGCCGTCGTCATTATTGTTCTGGTTCTCTCAGTAGTCAAGAGTGTATACACCGACTGGCTGTGGTTTGATAGCCTGGGCTACAAGGGCGTATACACTAAAATACTGGGGATGCGTATCTGGCTCTTCTTCGGGGGAGCTTTGCTGATAGCCGGCATTCTCATCGTTAATCTGTACTTCGCCTATCGCTTTTCCAGGGGGGGGAGCATCCTCCCTGTCCCGCCGGAAGTGCTAAGGATGGGCCGCATAGGCATCATTGTAGGTGCTGTCCTGATGGTCGCCGTGATGAGCGTGGTGTTTGGGATTGTGGCACAGGGCCGTTGGGAGACCTTTCTGGTCTACTTCAATCGTGTCCGCTTCGGAGTTGAGGACCCCCAGTTTCATAAGGACATAACTTATCATGTAGCCATCATGCCCATGCTCCACTTCATTCAGGGGTGGTTCATGGGCGCTGTCATCGCCACGGTAGTGGCAGTAGTGGCCTTGTACATGGCCATCTTTGCTCTCAGGGGCGTGAACGTCGCGCTCACACCGAGAATTAGAGGACACCTGGCCCTGCTGGGCGCCTTCTTGATGATTACCATTGCCGCTGCCCACTACCTGGACATTTTCGAGCTGGTCTTCTCGGGTCGTGGGGCGGCTCCTGGGGCCGGATACACCGACGTCAATGCCAGGCTTCCGGTTCTCTGGCTCCTGGTGGCCATCGCCCTGATGGCGGCTGTGGGTTTCGTCGTAAGCCTGTATTACGGCGGTCTGAGGCTTATGATAGCCTCCTTCTCCCTGTGGGCCGTTCTGGCTGTCTTGGCTGGCGCTATATATCCGGTAGCCTACCAGCGATTCAGGGTGAGTCCCAACGAGTTTGAGCGGGAGCAGGAATACGTTGACCGAGCCATCACGGCCACCAGGGCCGCCTACGGACTGGACCAGATTGACGAGCAGTCATTCACCTACTCACCTACTCTGGACATTGAAACGGTGTCTGACAATCCCGAGACCATTGAGAACATCCGCCTTTGGGACCACCGGCCCCTGCGGGATACTTACAACCAGATACAGACCTTCCGGCAATACTACGGCTTCGTGAACGTTGACGTGGACCGCTACCGGCTCCCGGATGGGGAGTACCGACAGGTGATGCTGGCGGCCAGAGAGCTTTTCCCGGAGAACCTGGAGGAGGAAGCTCAGAACTGGGTGAACCGCAAGCTCTCATATACTCATGGCTACGGTGTCGCCATGAGCCCGGTGACCCAGGCCACCGTAGAGGGGCGTCCCCTGTTCTTCCTCCAGGACGTACCTCCAGCCGGCGACCTGGTTGTTGATCGACCGGAGATTTACTACGGAGAGAATACCAAGGATTTCGTCATTATAGACACCGATACCGAAGAGTTCAATTTCCCCGGCCCCGCAGGGGACCCGGTCTTTCAGAATTATGAAGGCGAGGGAGGGGTCAAGCTGGGGTCCCTTTTCACAAGAGCTGCTTTCGCCTGGCAGTTCCTGGATTTCAACCTTCTTATAAGTGGGCAGATTGGCTCAGAGAGCACGGTAAAATACAGGCGTCACATAGGGGAACGGGTGAGCACAATAGCTCCATTCCTGCACTTGGACAAGGACCCGTACCTGGTGGTGGGTGACGGCGGGAAGCTGTGGTGGATTCAGGATGCCTATACCGTCTCCGACAGGTACGCCTACTCCGCCCCTTTTGAAGATGAATTCAACTATATTCGCAACAGCGTCAAAGTGGTGGTAGACGCCTATAACGGAACCGTGTACTTCTTCGTTAAAGACGAGGATGACCCTCTGATGCAAATTTATGGGGGAGCCTTCCCCGATCTATTTGCGGACTTCGATGAGATAGATAACCTGGACCCTTCCCTCAGGGACCACATACGCTATCCTCTTGACCTCTTCTCCGCCCAGACACAGATTAACCTGCGCTACCACATGACGGACCCCAAGGAGTTCTTCCTTCGGGAAGACCTGTGGGCAGTGGCCCGAGAGGTATTCGAGACCGCCGTCAACACCCAGGATATAGAGCCTTATTACGTTATCATGAAGCTGCCAGGAGAAGAAGAAGAGGAGTTCGTCTTGCTCTTGCCCTTTACCCCCGGCGGCGTGGAGAAGAAGAACATGGTGGGGTGGATGGCCGCCCGCAGCGACGGGGAGAACTACGGCAAGCTCCTGACCATCACGTTTCCCAAGGATAGGCAGGTGTTTGGCCCGGAGCAAATCGAGGGCCGTATCACCGCCGACGAGCAGATAGGTAGAGAGTTGACCCTTTTGTGCCCTGAAGGTAAGCTGTGTATCCGTGGTAACCTGCTGGCTATCCCCATGGGTGAGTCAGTACTGTACGTGGAGCCCCTGTACATACGTGCCCAAGCCCTGCCTCTGCCGGAGCTTAAAAAAGTCTTTGTGGCCGATGCCAACAAGGTGGTCATGGCTGACACCCTTTCCGAAGCCCTGACCCTCCTGTTGGGAGAGGCGATTCCCGATACTGCAGCCGGCCAGCCCTCAACGGACACGCCGGTACAGAGGCCGTCGGACGGGACTGCCAGCCAGGAGCGCCTCCAGCTTGAGGAAGTACAGAGGGAGATTGTCGGTATCGACGAGGCGGTCGGTCAGTTGGCTGAGAATCTGGACGCCCTGCGAGAGTCGTTGAGAAAAATACAAGAGACGTTAGCGTTGGAAGGAGGCTCACAATGAGCACCCATTTTGAAGGACCGGGGCAGGCCGACTGGGTGGAAATGGAGAAGAGGTACTACGCTTTTACCGTGAGAAGGCAGCCCGTGGTAATCGTGCGAGGAGAAGGAACGAGGGTCTGGGACGTTAACGGGAAGGAGTACCTGGACTTTACTGCAGGCTGGGCCGTCAACAACCTGGGACATTGCCACCCGGCCATCACCAGAGCCATAACCGAGCAGGCGGCTACCCTTTTGCAGACCTCTAACCAGTTCTACACCACTCCTCAGCTTCTTCTGGCCCAGCTTCTGGTGGAGAACAGCGCCCTGGACAAGGTGTTCTTCGGCAATAGTGGGGCCGAGGGCATAGAGGGGGCAATGAAACTTGCCAGGAAGTACGGCAAGAAAAACCGTAACGGGGCCTATGAGGTCATAACCGCCTATAACTCCTTCCACGGCCGCACCATGAGCACTCTATCGGCGACCGGACAGGCGCATTATCAGGAGCCTTTCCAACCCCTGACCCCCGGCTTCGTCCATGTGGACTACAACAATGTGGAGGCCATCATGGAGGCTACTAACGAGCGCACCGCCGCCGTGATGCTGGAGCCTGTGCAGGGTGAGGGTGGGGTGAACGTGCCTGCCAACGATTATCTCAGAAGGGTTAGAGAGTGGTGTGATAGCCAGGGGTTGCTTCTAATCCTGGACGAAG
>JAGWBG010000023.1:0-571 GCA_021296015.1 Dehalococcoidia bacterium
GAGAGATCGCAGTCTGCGGGGAACGCTGGAGCGACCTGGTCGTCCCGGAGCTTTATAGCGGGGCGGAGGGAGGTCGCCATAAGGGTCTTCCCCTCCCCTTCCAGGTCTGTGTAGGGCGCCGTCACCCGCAGGTAGTGGTTCCTGTCATCGTCAATCACCAGGTAGGAAGCGTCATCGCGGGAGGAATTTTCCTCTTCGGTAATGTCCACAAATGTTCCGCTCCGACTGGTCCCTCTGGACCACTGCCAGGCCACGTCAGCCGCGGGAATGTTCATTTCGGCGTCGTCTATGGGTACATCCGCGGCGGAGTTGCCGTCGGGATCCACGATGCCACGATCAGCGGCCGACAGGCCGTCTTCGCCCACAAATGGGTTCCCCTCGTCGTCCGCGTACCTGACTGTTACGTGTTGCCCTTCCCGCGGCTGGACAAGGGACACCGCTATCGTTGTCGTCGCATCCTCGTCCTCGTTGGTTACTTCCACCATGATAACTTCCGACGTCGTCTGGCCGCCTTCGTCGGTCGCCACCAGGGTAACCTCGTAGATGTTGTCGGTGTTAGCGTCGCGAGGAC
>JAGWBG010000023.1:637-11858 GCA_021296015.1 Dehalococcoidia bacterium
CAGATCACTCCAGGTGACCTGCTGGCCTTCGGGGTCCTCCGCCGTGAAGTTAGCGACGGGGCCTGTGCCATTTTCCGCGTACTCGATGGTAGCATTCTGCGCGCCGGCTGGCAGCAGGGTGACAAGCAGCGCTGCACCCAGGACGGCGGTCAACACCAGGCCCAGGGCCAGCCACTTGTTTGCCAGGTATCCATATCTAGCTAGCATCTTGTCGTCACTCCTTTTAGTATAGGGATAAGATGTCAACGCAGCTTTTGACGGTGCATACTATACTTTAAACACAACCATAGGTCAAGTCTTTTTACGAGAATTTTTCAGCATCCTGCTGTCCATATTCGTTAGAAGCAGAGCGGGGTGGGGGAGCGCGGAGAGTGCTGGAGTCCTGTACGGGGTGAGGGGTTGGAGGCGACGGGCGGATTCGAACCGCCGAATAGAGGTTTTGCAGACCTGCGCCTTAGACCACTTGGCATCGTCGCCACGCTTGCCCTGGTGCCGAGGGCGGGATTAGAACCCACACAGGCATACGCCCACCACCCCCTAATTCCACCACCTCGGCAACCACAGGTTACATTGTACCACAATCCGGGGACATTCAAGTAGGGTGCATTTTGGGGGTTCACCCAACTTTGGCCCTCTGGAAGGCAGGCATGACCTCCTCGGCGAAACGGGTTATCTGCTCGGTGAACTGTGCCCTGGTCGAGCCCATGGGAGAGGACACGAGTATCTGCTCCAGGCCGGGGTACTTTTCTTCCAGTTCCTTGAGGAAGGAAATCACGTCTTCGGAAGTGCCGCCGAACCAGGCCCTGGTATCCAGGACCTCGTCGAAGCTCCCACTGGCGGCTATGTGCCTGGAGGCACCGTCGGGTCCCATGACCTCCATCTGGTTGGCGTTGTAGCGCAGCATTCCCAGGGGGGCGGCAAACTTGACGTGCTCCTCAAAGAGGGGCCGCAGGGCCTTCCTGGCTTTCTCGCGGCTGTCGTCCATGTAGAACCACACCCCGAAAGCCAGGCCCTCCCCCAGTTCCAGCTGGCGGCCGCGCCGGGCGTTGGCCTCCTGGTACTGGCGAATTACGCTGTCCGCATGTTCCAGGCCGGTCCCCACGACCATGCCTTTGATGCCGTGCCTGGCCATGAAGTCCATGCCCCTGGGACTCCCGCTCACTATGGGCTGCCATACCTCCACAGGCCGGCGGGCGGGACGGGGCACCAGGGTTATGTCCTCCAGCTGGTAGCCCCTGTAGGGCACTTCGGGGGGTATGGTGTAGTGTTTGCCCTGGTGGGAAAAGGACTCCTCGTTGAACGCCTTCACTATAATGTCGAACTGTTCCTCGAACAGTTCCCGGTTGGCATCGGCATCCAGCATCGGAGCGCCGAAGGTCTCCACCTCCCGGGTGTGGTACCCTCTACCCACGCCGAAGATGACCCGGCCCTGGGTGAGGATGTCCGCCATGGCAAAGTCCTCCGCCAGACGCAGGGGATGCCACATGGGGAGGATGTTGAAACCGCAGCCAAACTTTATCCTCTCGGTGTGCTGGGCCAGCCAGAGGCCGAGCATGAGAACGTTGGGAAGCGTCTCGTAACCCTCCCTCTGGAAGTGGTGCTCCGCCATCCAGAATACGTCGTACCCCAGCTTGTCCATCAGCTGGGCCAGGTTCATGGAGTCGTCAAAGGACTGAATCAGACGGTCGTTGGGATACCATCGGTCGTTGGCGGGGGTGCCCTCGAAGCCCGTGCCGTCCCCGTCCAGTACCGACCCGACAAATACGGTAGAGAAGCTCTTTATCAACTGGGACCTCCTGAAATGGTTTCCACTCCCAACCATGTTACATTGGCGGTCTATCGCAGGTCAAAGGGGTCTTGCGCCCCTTCTGCCTACCAGGTCAGCACGATTTTCCCGAAGTTCTCCCGGTTAATCATGGCGTGGTGGGCGTCCTGCACCTGCTCGAAGGGGAACACCCT
The DNA here is from genome assembly GCA_021296015.1 of Dehalococcoidia bacterium. Taxonomy (GTDB): domain Bacteria; phylum Chloroflexota; class Dehalococcoidia; order Lucifugimonadales; family JAGWBF01; genus JAGWBG01. Next base: position 2,597 of record JAGWBG010000023.1, read on the forward strand.
GTGAATCACGGGCTTGATCTGACCCGTCTGCACGAACTTCATCACCTCGTTGAGATAGCCATTGCTGCCCATGAAGGACCATTCCAGGGACAGCCGGCGTCCCCGGAAGCTGGCCCAATCGAAGTCGCTCTGGGTGCCGGCGGTGAAGCCGCAGTTCACTATGCGGCCACCCCTTGCCATCGCTGCCATAGTCTCCGCCAGTATCTGCCCGCCCACGCTATCGGCGGCGATGTCCACCCCACGGCCATCGGCTATACGCTCCACCTCCTGGGGCCAACCGGGCTGGGTGTAGTCCACCGCCGCGTCGGCTCCCAGTTCAATGCCCTTGCTGCGCTTGGCCTCGGTGCTGGCAGTGGTGACAACCCGGGCGCCGAAAAGCTTGGCGAGCTGAATGGCGGCGATGCCGACGCCGCTTCCCGCCGCATTGACCAAGACCCAGTCTCCGGGCTGGATTTTGGCCTTTTCCACCAGCATACGCCAGGCGGTGATGAACACCAGGGGGATGGAGGCCCCGTCCTCGAAGCTGACGTTATCCGGCAGTGGGGCCAGGTTGACGGCGGGTATGCGCATTAGCTCCGAGTAGCCCCCGTCCACGCGCACGCCCAGCAGCTTGTATTCGAGACAGTCGGAGTGCATACCCAGGTGGCATAGCTCGCACTGGTTGCAGCTGATACCGGGAGCCACCAGGACCCGGTCACCCGGGGAGTAACCCGCCACTCCGGGTCCCAGCTTCTCCACCACCCCGGCCACGTCAGCGCCGAGGATACGTGGGCCGTCGGGGCGCTGCTGTGTGGGGTCCTTGGTGGCCCATGCCTCCAGATGGTTCATGGCGCAGGCCTTCACCCTGACCAGCACTTCTCCACCGTCGGGCTGGGGGTCTGGGATTTCCTGGATGTGGAGTGCATCCACCCCGCCGGTTTCGTAGACGATGGCGCGCATGTCATCCTCCTCAGGTTGGGCGTCTAGCCCACCATGTCATAGCTGCGGAGCAGCTTGCCCGGCAGTGCGCCGGTGCAGTCGTTATCCTCAAAGGTAACTGTGCCGTTGACTATGGTGTAAAGAAGGCCCCTGGGTTTCTGCACCAGACGGCGCTCTCCACCCGGGAAGTCGTGGGCGTAGATGGGCTTGTCGTAGAGGTAGCCAAGCTCCTCCTGGTTGTAGATGATGATGTCGGCCCAGGAGCCTATACGCAGCATACCCCGGTCCTTCATGCTGGCAATCCAGGCAGGGAGGGTGCTTATCTTGTAGTGGGCCTGCTCCAGGGTGACGGTACCCTTGTCGCGGCACCAGTGGGACAGCCAGTGGATGGGCCATGAGCTCATGGTGAGGTATCTGGTGTGGGCGCCGCCGTCGGAAATGGAGATGTGGGCGTAGGGGTTCGTTATGAGCTTTTCACGGGTCTCATCCTCGGAAGTCCCGAAAGGATGACTGAAGTAGGTCTCAAGGTCCTCGTCCAGGGCGAGGTCAAACCAGGCGTCCAGGGGATGCTTGCTCATCGCATTGCCAAGCTCTTCGATGGTCATGCCCTCGTACTGGTAGTTCCGCTCGTGCATCACCTGCACAACCTGCAAAGTGCCGTAGTTGTTCCGGTTGTTGGGGTTGTCTAGCACGTCCTGTTTCATAAGCTCGCGGTTCCGGGGGTCTCGCAGCTTGACGGCCCGCTCTTCGGCGCTTCCCACCAGCGGCTCTATCCAGTTGGGCATGTAGTCGAAGAGGTTGTACTCGGCCAGGGTAAACTCGGACCCGTCGCCGGACCTGGTCATGAAGTTCATGGAGATTTCCTGGTTAATCAGCGGGAGGCCCTCGGCACGACACTCCGCAAGCCAGGCCAGGCCTTCATCGGTGCTGTTGGCTCCTGCGGTGAGGGGACGCCCGCTGCGCCTGATCATCTCCGCCAGAAGCCACTGGGCTTCTTGAGTATCCTGCATTCCGCCCATGGTCCATCCCAGGCAGCCGACGCCGAACTCGCCCAGTACGTCCGCAAGGGCCAGGTACTCCTCGTTAGAGGCCACGTGGCTGGGCAGGAAGCCGCCGTCTTCGGGGCGGTCATTTACGTCCTTGTTCCCGGAGAAGCCAAAGGCCCCGGCCTTCATCGCCTCGTAGAATATCTGCTTCATCTGGTTTAGCTCAGCCTCGGTCACCTGCGTCCTCTCCCGGGCCTCCATCATGCCCAGCACGTAGCCGCGCATGGGCGAGAAGGGGAACAGGGGCGCTATGTTGAGGCCCAACCCCTGGCGTTCCAGGCTGTCCATGAACTCCGGGAAGGTCTCCCAGTCCCAGCGTATCCCCTTGCGCATGGAGTCCAACGGGATGGCCTCGATGCGGTTCATCATTCGCATGTTCAGGGCCCGGTCCTCGGCCCTGGTGGGCGCGAATCCGAAGCCACTCTGGCCGATGGTGAGGGAGGTCACACCGATCCATCCCGATAGGGAGGCATATGGGTCCTAGTTGAGCTGGGCATCGTAGTGGGTATGGAGGTCAATGGCCCCGGGAGCCACGATGCAGCCGCTGGCGTCTATCTCCCTGGCCCCTCCCGGACTTATCTTTCCGCTAACCCTGGCTACTCTGCCGTTCTTCACGGCCAGGTCCGCCTTGTATCGGGGGATACCTGTGCCATCCACAATTGTGCCACCACGAATTACGAGATCGAACTCTGGCATGATAAAATTACCTCTTTCCTTAACGTATATATCTCTGAAGTCAAGATTGTACCAAGCTGCCCGAACAGTGTCAACGCAAAGCATGCCCCGGAGGTGCGACCGAGGGTGGTACAATGGTCGCACTCTGCCTACTCTCATCCCGAAAAGGCGCTTATTGTTGCCTTGAAGGACCTCAATGGGTCATCACCCACTGGGAATGGTGTGACAACTGGCAGTTTCAGACCCAGAGAACGGCGGGCCTCAATCTCGCGACGGCACTCCTCGGCGGAGCCGACTATGGCAAGCTCCCTTTGCATAGCCTCACTGACTGCGGCAACTGCGGCGTCGGCATCTCCACGGTCCAGGGCTTGGGAGATGGTATCGGATTCCTCCGCGAACCCATTCTGCGCATAGTAAGTTCTGTAGAAGGGCAGTCTCAAGAGGCGGGCGATTTGCCTCCTTGCCACCGGCCACGCTTTGTCCGCGTCGTCTACCACTGCTGTACTCAGGTAACATGCCACGTCTATATCCTGAGGGTTGCGCCCAGCCCTCTCAGCCCCGCGGCGGAGGTGCTCGATGGCCGTCTGGAGATAGCCGGACGATGCGAAGGCCAGCAACACCCCATCGGCAATCTCTCCCGCCAACTCTATCATCTGCGGCCCCAGGGCACCCACGTATATGGGTGTATCGGGCCGCACCGGGGTGAAACCCAGACTTGCATCCTGAAGCTTGAAGACGCGTCCCTCATAAGTGACCCGTTCTCCCCGAAGTAGTCGTCGGACTATCTCTACGGTCTCGCGCATACGGGCCATTGGCTTCCGAAATGGGACACCGTGTCCATGTCTTACCAGTGGATGATGACCCGATCCCAGACCCAGGATGAAGCGTCCATGAGAGATCACGTCCAGATCGCCCGCAGACATAGCCAGGAGGGTCGGTGTCCTGTGAAAAATGGGGAGGATGCCGGTGCCGAGCTTGATGTGCCGGGTCGCGGTGGCGAAGGCGGTTAGCTGTATCAGAACGTTGCTCGGACCTTCGGGAAGCCAGATAGTCTCATACTCCCTCTCCTCCGCCAGAGACACTAGCTCCAGCATCTCCTGTGACGTGAACTGAAGCCCTGGGTCCAGACGTACTCCAAGACGTGCCATATTTTCCTACCCTCCGGATGAATCGTCCATGTGGGTCGGTGCGTCACAGTTATCCGCTGGGTCCCTTCCAAGTGACAGCCTGCTCCAGCATCTCAAGGGCGTTGCTGCGGGTTGCACCGCTGTCGGAGCCGAGCATCTGACTAAGTTCCATCACCCTGGTCTCATCGTCTAAAATTTCCACAGAGGTCATAGCTCTGTCATGGGAGGCAAGCTTTACAACCCTCACGTGGTGGTCGGCATAGCAGGCTATCTGGGGGAGATGAGTTACGCATAGCACCTGATGGCTCCTGGATAGACCCCATAGCTTCTGGCCCAGGACGCTCCCGATTCGCCCTCCTATACCCGCGTCCACCTCGTCGAACACCAGGACCGGAATCCGGTCGGCAGTAGACAGGATGGTCTTTATGGCGAGCATTAGCCGGGAAGCCTCTCCACCGGAGGCAATCCTGGCCAGGGGCCGTGCAGGTTCGCCCGGATTCAGTGAGACCATGAACTCGACGGAGTCTATACCTGTGCCGTTGAAGGCGAAGCACTGGATACTCTCTCCGTTTGAAAGGCTGGCGTGCAGGACGGAGTCACGGGTCTCAACCGGTACGCCGTCCTCCGAGTACGACTGGCGGATGTCCACGTGTACCTGAGCGTGTTCCATGGCCATGCCGGCAACCTCCTCAGCGATGGCGTCAGCCAAGAGCTTCGCCGAATGGCGGCGGGCCTCGGAGAGCCGACCTACCAGCCTGCCAATCTGCTCTCGAAGCTCCATCTCCTGGGATTTCAGTTCCTCCGTGCGCTCTTCCCTGTGGGACAGCCTCTCCAGGTCGTCGGCGGCCCTCTCGGCAAAGGCCAGGATTTCTTCGATAGTGCCGCCGTACTTCCTCTTGAGGCTCCTGATTAGGTCCAGCCTTCCCTCAAGCTCCTGAAGGCGCTCCGGGTTGTACTCGATGCTGTCGCGGTAGCTCCGAAGGGTACGAGCTAACTCGTCCACCTGATGGGTCAAGACATCCGCCGACTCGCGGGCCTGGCTCAATGAGGGGTCAAATTGCTCAAGATGAGCGAGGTCCTGGAACACCCGTCCCAGAAGGTCCATGACAGAACCTTCCCGGTCCAGGCCATCGTACAGTGCCCGGTAGGCACGGTCGGACAACTCGATTATGCGCTCCGCGTTGGCGGCCCGGTCCCGCTCGAGGGCGAGGTCTTCATCTTCAGCAGGACGGAGGTTGGCGCTGCCAATCTCTCCCACCTGATACCTCAGAAAATCCGCCCTTTGGGCAAGCTCTTGTTCCTCACGCCGAAGCTGGTCAAGCTCCCGGCGGACCTCCGTCAGATGGTGTACCGTCTGCGCTACCTGAGTCCGGAGCTGCCACAGCCCGGCATACTGGTCCAGTATGTCCATGTGCTCAGGTACACGGAACAGAGACAGGTGTTGATTTTGGCCGTGTATGTCCACCAGGTGTTCGGCCAGGACGCTAAGCATCCTGAGAGGTACAATTTGCCCGTTCACACGACACGTATTGCGTCCGTCCAGGTTGACCTCGCGAGCGAGAATCAGCTCCTCCTCGCCAAAGTCAATCTCGTATTCGTCCAGAGCACGGGTGATTTTCTGCACGAGATCGCCGTTAAGCAAGAAGACGCCCTCTACCCTGGAGCGTCGGGCACCGGAGCGTACCATACCGCCATCGGCACGCCCACCCAGAAGAAGGCTCAACGCATCCACGATGATGGACTTGCCGGCACCGGTCTCCCCGGTCAGCACGTTAAAGCCGGGGTCCAGCTCCATTTCAAGCTGCTCTATGGTAGCGAAGTTGGTGACGCTGAGAAGTCTGAGCATAGCAATGTTAAGAACCCTGCCTGGCGGGACTGATGCTCTCAGAATAGCGGGTGGTATCACAGGATTCAAGTAACACAGGCTCTCGACTCAGGGGCTTTTCAAAGCGTCAAGGGGAGGCAGGCTCCACCGGATAGATATGGGGAAGGTGGTTGAAGCCCTGTTCAAGAGCGACGAAATGTCTCTGGCAGAGGCCGCTGCAAGACAGCGCCCCGCACCCTGTGGAGATAGCTACTCCTGGAAGGCGTTACAGCCGGTAACCAGGGCCGGAAGCCCACCCATGAGGAAGGCTACCTGAACGGTCTCGGCTATCTCCTGCTCCGTAGCACCCAGGGCGCGGGCACGGTTGGAGATGGCACGCACACCATCCGGGTGGGCAAGTATAGCGTCGCATAGCATGGTCATCAGGGTCTTTACCTTGGCAGGGAGCGCCCCATCGGTAAGGACGTACTCTCGCAGGTTGGCGACGCGCTCGGATAGCTCGGGGTCGGCCTTGGAGAGGGCTGCTACGTAGGCGGGCTGTTGCTGCTGCATTTTACTTCTCCTGTACACCCGAATTGTCCATATTGGACCATCTACAGCTTTGGAAGCATCGTATTTGACGGGCCAATTGTATTGGCAACTCCAGGCTCAGTCAACCCGTCCCCCGGGTGATGACCATTGTGTTTGACGCCGCCCTTTGCTACATTGAATTGGCAAAAGACGTTCCATCAGGAGGTCTGCAATTGACGAGCAACAAGCTTCCACGGATGGGCATAGTCCTGTCCGGTATGCCGCCAAAGGATATGCTGACCATTGCACAAGAGGCCGAGGAGGCCGGTTTTTATTCCGCAGCCGCAGGGGATTCTACCCACGACACCTACGCCGTGCTGGCTGCCGCCGCAGCTGTAACCAACCGCATCAAGCTGGTTAGCAACATCGCTACCTGGACTCGCACCCCCGTCACCACCGCTCGGGCCTGCCGTAGCCTGGCCCTGCTCAGCGGCGGACGCTATATTCTGGGCCTGGGCAGTATGCCCAGGATCTGGAACGAAAACCATCACGGAATCTCGGGGGAGGCAATGCTTTCACGTATGCGTGAGTACGTGGAGCTTGTTCGCATATTGTGGGAGGCCACACCAGACGCTCCGGTTAACTACGAAGGCAGGTTCTATCGCGTCTCCGGTTATCGGGTACACGAGCCGCCGCCCCATCCCCGTATCCCGATTTTCATTGGTGCCAGCCGTCTCAGAATGGTCCGCGAGACCGGGCGGCGGGCCGATGGCATCCTGTTCAATCTGAATTACACCATCCCCTGGCTCAAAGAGCAGGGAATCCCCGCCCTTACCGAGGGTGCCAAGCTCGGCGGCCGCTCGCTGGATGACATTGAAATGGTGGGGTTCAGGATGATACGCGTTGCCGAAACCTCAGATGAAGCAGAGCACGCACGAGGTGTGTTCCGCCGCCAGCTGGCAGAGGTTTACCTTGGCCTTGACTACCACAGGCAGGCCCTGGAGGCCTATGGTTTCGGCGAGGAGGTTGCTGCCGCCACCAGAGCCCAGGCCGCCGGCGACACGGAGGGCGTCGCCAGGGCGGTCAGTGACCGGATGGTGAATACTCTTGCCATCATCGGCACGGCGGATGAGTGTCTGGAGCAGGTGGCCGAGAACACCGCACTGACGGACTGGGTCTCCCTCGCACCTCTAACCACCGGGTTGCCTCGCTCCGAGGCTGTGAGCGCGGCGCGGCGCGTTATCCATACCTTCGGAGGGGGCGGCCAGAGGTGACACAGGATTCCGGCCCGGTCTACCCCAGAGGGCCCTGGAACGTCTGGTCCGCATACGTATCCGACATAGGCTCCAGCGACTCCGGCCACGCCTCCACTCCGGTCGGGCGGCGTAGCTCTCTGGGCTTGGGCTTACCGTCCCACCCGATTTGCTCCATGTAGTAGTAGAGCTGTATGCAGTGTCCTTCGGGGTCGGTAGCGTAAGCAGCGTAGTCAATGCCGGGGTGCAACTCATGGGGGATGTCCTTGAAGGTCACGCCTCTTTCCTCCAAGAAGGACACGGCGTTCCTCAGCTGCTGGTAGCTGCCCACCTCAACCCCGAAGGAATGGCACGTGGTATGGCTGCTCATCCCCAGGCTCTCCCGCAGCACCTTGGGGAAGAGGCCCAGGCTGTGATGCTCGGTCCCGTTCCTCAGAAAGACCACTCTCTGGCCCTCGTAGGTGACCTCCTCCGTTATCCTGAACCCCAGGGAATCGGTGTAGTATGCCACCGACTCCTCCACGTTCTTCACGAAGAGGTTAACGGGGCCAATCCGGGTTATCTTGAAGGGCCTGGGCAGCATCACGCCCTCGACTTCGTATTCGGGTGGTAGCGTCTCGGCGTAGCGATACCCTGAGTTGACGTCAATCCCGTCTCTGATGGCCTCCTCTAGCTCGGCCTGCTCGGACATCTGGGGCAGGCCAGGCTCCTCGCGGAACCCCCGGTAATACATCTCCGTGGGCTTGCTCAGGGCATTCCAGCCGACCTGCTCGATTCCGTAATACAACTCGTTGATGTGACCATCGGGGTCGTAGACATAGACGTGCCAGTTGCTGCCGGGCATATCCCGGCCCACCCGCATGATGGGCACCTCCCTCTCCCTGAAGTAGTGAGAGCCGTTCACCACCTCGGCGAGGGAGCCGGTCTGCCACGTAATCTGGTTAATAGTCACGTCGCCTTCGCCACCGTATGGAGGCATGATAGTGTCCGTCACGCCGGTATTGAATAGGACAAAGGTATGATGATCGCCGTTATGTCGGAAGAAAAAGCCCCGGGTATCAGGGACGCCCTTCAGCTTCTCATCCATGCCAGGCATGGCACCGAAATTCAAGATGTCGGATACTTTGAATCCCAGGAGGTCTTTGTAGAAGGTAACGCACTCCTCCATCTTGGTGACGTTGAATCCAAAGTGCCCAAGCCTGCGAATCTTGAAGGGCTGTGGCATGAGCACTCCGCCAACGCTATATCTCTCTTGCTGAATTGCCATATTCTGCTCCTTATTCGCTACTTGTCATCCACCTAGCCACACGCCAGGGAGTACACCTGAACTGCACCCTCGGGCAGGGGATGAGCACTCCACGACTGGCCGCCATCATGACTGGCGAACACCTGGCCGTTCTGGCTGGCACAGTACATTCGGCTGGGGTCCTGCTCGTCGAAGGCGATGTGGCCCATGGTGTTCTTGAGTTCAAAGCCTATGTTCACCCGCTCCCAACTTGCCCCACCGTCATTACTACGAAAGAGGGCGCCCGCATTACTCTGGAAGTCGGCACCGGCCGCTACCCAGATGGACTTGGGGTCTCCCGGCACCTCGCGTATGTAGCGGCAATATATCTGTCCCTTGGCATTCATAGCTTCCAGATGAACGTACAGCCAGTGATTGCCCCAGTCGGTGCTACGGAACATGCCTGCGCGTGAAATGGTGTAGATTGTTCCGGGGTTCAGGCTGCTGACCAGCACGCCGTGCATGTCCACCAGGTCGTCGTTTATATACTGTCCGTGACTCAGGTTCTCCCAGCGCTCTCCCCCGTGCCTAGGTGGGATAATGGCCCCGACCTCCACGGCCCCGTAAAGGACGTTTGGGTCGCTGGCGCTGCCTGCCAGCATCAGGGGACGCTTGGCCGGATT
>JAGWBG010000319.1 GCA_021296015.1 Dehalococcoidia bacterium
GAGGTTCGTACATTTATGTACTATGCTAGGTACAAAGAATGGGAGGGAATTCGTGAGGCGAGCCTGGAGGTATGCGCGACGGAATGGACTTGAGTTCTGATTCTCACCCACCCGAGGAAAGGGTAGCCACGGAACTATCTATGTAGACGGGTTTAGGACTATAGTCCAGCACGGCGAGATTCCTAACCCTACGTTATTCAGCATGTTGAGGGACTTGAACATCAACAGAGGTGAGTTTTAGGTCATGCGTTACGCGTTCCCCTGTAATATCGTCCGGGATGAGGAAGAAGCTAAAGAGACTGGACGGGAAGCATATTCGGTGGCGTTCCCAGACGTATACGGAGCCAATACCGGGGGATGGTCCTGGGAAGAAGCCCTGGAGATGGCAGAAGACGGCCTTGGTGTCGCTCTGAGTATGTACGTAGACAATCGGGAGGATATTCCTTTCCCCAGCGCCTTAGAAGAAGGCCAAGTGTTGATACCTGTCCCTCTAATCGTCGCTGCAAAGCTGACCCTCTATACCGCGATGCGGGAACAAGGCCTCACTAACGTCGCTCTTGCGGCTCGTCTGGGCCTGAGCGAGGGCGCCGTCCGCAGGCTGGTCAACCCCCTCCACAGGTCGCATATCAGCCAGGTCGAGAAAGCTCTGAAGGCTGTTGGACGTTCCCTTGTAGTCGAGGACAGACCGGCTTATGCTCCTCAGCCTAAGGAACTTGCTTCCGGCGGAGTTCGGGCATAGCGCCGGATACCGGGCCTAGACCACGCCCGATTCGGCCAGAACCGCCAGCTCCTGGCGGCTGAGACCAAGCTCTCCGCAGAGAATCTCCTCGTTGTGCTCTCCGACCAGCGGCGCCCGCCTGGAAATCCTCCAGGGTGACCCGTTGAATATTGCGGCTGGCCCAGGGTAGGTGAAGGACCGGCCCTGCTCTGGATGTTCGACCTCGGTGAAGAACCCCCGGGCGTCCAGATGCGGGCACACTGTCACCTCGTCCATGGACCTGACCGCTCCCCAGGGGAAACCCATCTCCTGGCCTTTGTGCCATATCTCGTCCTGGTCCCTGGTCTGGAGGAACTCCCTCACGGCCTGCCAGACATGCTCCTTGTTCGCCTGGACTCCCTCATTGGTGTCGTAAGTCTCGTCAAGCAAGTCCTGGGCCATGCCGTGCTCGTCCATCCACTCGGCCAACCGGCGGAGTCTGGCTGGGGTTTCTATTAGTTCTCCGAGGGCAAGGTGGACCCAGCGTCCGTCCCGTGTGGGCATCTCCATGCCGCCTCTGCGGGACACGTCGATGAAGTCGACGGTGGCGTGGCGGCCTGTGTGACGATACACCACTTTGCCGGAGTATATGTATGTGTTCACAGCGCCCTCCGTGGTGAGAGCGCAGGCGTCATGGATGGAGGAGTCGATGTACGTTCCCTGGCCGGTCATGGCGCGAGCCATAACGGCGGATACTATGGCGATGTAAGCGTACTCGCCTCCAATGTGCCATGACTGGCCTCCCCCCGGCGCCATGGGCGGTCCTCCGGCTACGTCTGAGTCGTCGTAACCGCAGGACGCCATTTGTCCTCCGCCGGCCATGTGAATCAGGTCCGACGGCTTGAAATCTCGCCACGGACCGGACTGCCCGAAGGGAGTCAGGGAGCACATTATCAGGCCGGGGTTCAGGGCGGACAGGTGGTCGTAGCCGAGACCAAGGCCAGGCAGATATCCGTGCGAGTGGGACTCCAGCAGTATGTCAGCAGACGGCACGAGCCGTTTCAGGAGGGCTTGGCCGTCGGCGGTTTCCAGGTCCAGCGTGATGCCCCGCTTGGACGTGTTGTAGTGCCAGAACCAGAGGCTGCCGTTGCGGTCGGGCGTGTCGTTGTAGAAGGGGCCTCTGGAGCGGGAGGCCTCGCCTCCCGGCGGCCATGAGCTTTCCGCAGAAGTCCCCCTCGTGGCCGGACAGTTCGAGGACTCGCAGTCCAGACAATGCCCCGACGGCTTGCCCCCTCTCCGTCGACGGGAGAGGGTTGGGGTGAGGGAGCCCTGTTGATTGAGACGATGTCATAGCAGAGCCTCCTCTATGTGGGGGTACTTGCCCGTGCCCTCAGGCCAGAAGGTGGCCTTATTGAAACCGTCGGGTATTTCCACCATTCCCATGGCCAGAAGGCCCTCAATCACCTGCGGCGTATGTTCTCCGATGAGGGGCGCGGGCATGCTCACCTCTGGA
>JAGWBG010000320.1:0-1901 GCA_021296015.1 Dehalococcoidia bacterium
TCTCTTGGTCTTGGGCCTGGGCTGGCCCTCCTCTATCATCCTCTCAAGCCTGAACTTGACATCGGCAGCGGTAACAGGCTCACCATCACTCCACTGTGCGTCGTAGAGGACGAAGGTGTAACTGCTGCCGTCGTCTGACAGAGTCCAGGCTTTGGCAAGGTCGCCGCCTATCTCGTCGGGCTTGACGGGGTTGAATCTTACCAAGTGGCTGAAGAGGGGCGAGCTGTGGGTATAGCTGAGGGTGCCAGACCCCTGGTGGGGGTCCCATTCGTCTCGGCCACCCAGGGGTGACTTAGGTATCACACCACCTCGCTTCCCTGGACTAACCCATTCAGGTGCCATCCAAAGGAACGAGGGGGCAGCTGTGGGCAGGGGTGTTGGTGTCGCTACCGCCATCGCAACGATTTCCCGAACCTCGTCGGCAGTCAACGTTTCGCCCGCGGACTCCGCTACTGCCTGTGCTACAAGATCAGCTATCTCATCACTGGTGACTCCAGGTTGCGCTGCTGCAGTCACTGCAGCAGCTACCATGTTCCGAATGTCCTCCGGACTGGCTCCTTCTGGAGCCGCTGCCGCTACTGCCTGCTCCACGAGTCTCCGCAAGCCTTCCTGGGAAATGGGAACTTCAGCCGAGGGCTGTTGCTCCATCAGGGCTTCCGCTACAGTTCCCTTTATAACCTCCTGCAAACCTGATGCAATCGCTGCTACATCTACAGGGGTTGGGGTGGGTGCAGGCGTTGCGGTAGGCTGGGATGTGGGGGTCTCTCCATCCGCCCCACCGCAGGCCAATCCTATCATCAACACTGCGAGCAGGGGCAGGAACACCAGAAACTTAGGACTAAGTGACCGGCTATGTGCCATAAGCGCACCTCCCTAGCTTCGAGACTTGACATGAGCCCCCCCGGACTGTGGGGGTAGTGTATGTTAAGTCGTCGGATATGTCAATAAGTCGAAATTTACGATATTCCCTACCAAGCGCCCATGTACTGGAACCAGGACTGCCATAAGTAGCACAAGCTCATCGAATCCCATAACACCCCGAGTACGCATGGATTGACAGGAAATAAAAGAAGGGCTACAATCCCAAGCAAGAGCATTGAATACCTCTCAAGAGTACGCCTCTGTGTTTTGGAACAGGGGCGATTCTGAGGCTGGTAGTTGAGTAGGGCGAAGGTTCTCTATTGGATTGAACTGTAGCTCCAATATCAAGGGAAATTCTTTGAGCGTTCTTCATTCAGAGGAAAGGGGGATTGACAATGGCTGACAACGGCATAGCTTTAATGGCCCATCTGATGCGCCGTGCCGGATTCGGAGCGACACGGGAAGAACTGGAGGCCCGCGCCGCCAGGGGATACGAGGCAACGGTAGAGGAGTTGCTGCACCCCGAGAAACAGGAGCCTATTGATAAATACGACTTCCTCCGGTATCACTCCTGGGCATGGAAACCGGGAACGTTGACTGCCCCGGGGTCCGGCACCTGGATGTACACGATGATCAACACCAAGCGGCCCCTGGAAGAGAAGATGGTCCTCTTCTGGCACCAGATATTCGCGACGGGTGTCTCAAAGGTAGACCACTACGATGAGATAGACGACATGCTGGACCTGTTCCGCGAGAAGGGAATGGGAAACTACCGGGACCTGCTGGCAGAGGTCGCCAAAAACCCCGCCATGATTCACTGGCTGGACAACAACGAGAACCACGCCGAGGCGGTTAACGAGAACTGGGGCCGGGAACTCCTGGAGCTCTTCAGCATGGGCGTGGGCAACTACACCGAGGTGGACGTCAGGGAGTGCTCCAGGGCCTTCACCGGCTGGACCATACAGCCCAAGCTCCCCCGGTTCCCCATGGGCAGGTTTGACTGGTACTTCGAGTACAGGGAAGAGGACCACGACGACACG
>JAGWBG010000320.1:2225-3859 GCA_021296015.1 Dehalococcoidia bacterium
CCGGGTATTGGCGATATGTCTCGGCAGGCCGGCTACATGGGACAGGACCTGCTGAACCCGCCCAGCGTCGAGGGATGGCACACCGGGCAGGAGTGGATAAACAGCGGCTCCCTGATGCGGAGGATTAACTTCACTGCCGACATGGTGGGTGACGTAAGCCGGCCGGGCGTCCAGGCTATCGTTGACAAGCTAAAGGCACAGGGGGACATAACTTCAGAGGCATTTGTGGACACCTGCCTTGACCTGATGGGTCCCCTGGAAGTTAGCCAGGAAACCCGGCAAGAGCTTGCTTCTCACGCAAGCGCTGCCGGTACCCTTGGCTGGGGCACGGAGGACGAAGTTCGAAGGTCCATCGAAAGAATTTCGGAGATGCTCCAGCTAATAGTCTCGCTGAGGGACTACCAGTACGCATAGGCACCATGCATCGCATCGGTCAGCCTTCTGCCGACGGGCAGGGGTCAACCCAGACACTTAATCATCAAAAGCAGGAGGGAAGCAGCAATGAGTGACAGCAAGAAAGACCCAGTGTTGGTAGTACTCCAGCTATCGGGAGGGAACGACTACTTCAACACGGTGATACCCTACACGGACCCTCTCTACAGGGACAACAGGCCAGCGGTGGGAGTAGCGGATGACAGGATCATTCCCATAGACGACAAAGTGGGGTTCCACCCAAGCCTGGCGCCGGTGAAGGGACTCTACGACCAGGGGAAAGTAGCCATCATACACGGAGTGGGGTACGCCAACTCACCCCGGTCCCACTTCCGGTCCATGGACATCTGGCACACGTGCGAGCCGGACAAGCTGGGCACGGAGGGGTGGCTGGGGAGAGCCACGAGGGAGATAGACCCCAGGAAAGAGAACGTGGTGACCACGGTGAGCTTTGGTCCCAGCCTATTCAGGGCGCTGGCACTGCCGGGTGTTCCGGTGGCATGCGTGGACGACCTGGAGAACTACGGACTGCTGACAGGGATACAGGAAGAAGAGCAGAGGATGAAGATACTGGACAGGTTTGCCCGGCTCTACTCTCCGGCGATAGGGAGTGGGGCAGTGATGGACTACCTGGGGCAGACGGGGCTGGACTCACTGAAGGGAGCTGACATACTGAAAGTAGCGCCCGAGAAGTACAGCTCATCGGTGGAGTACGCGGACACCACCATAGCGAGGAAACTGAAGGGGATAGCGCAGATACACATGGCGGACCTGGGGACGCGGGTCTTCTACTGCGACCACGGGAGCTTCGACACCCACTCGAACCAGGTGGGGATGCACGACACGTTGTGGAAGGACGTGAGCGAGGGAGTCGAGGACTTCTTCGAGGACCTGAAGGAGCATGGGGTTGGGGACAACGTGATAATGCTGCTGTTCAGCGAATTTGGGAGGCGAGTCCACGACAACGGGTCTGGGACGGACCACGGTGCTGCTGGTGCGGCCTTTGTGATAGGGGAGCCAGTTGCGGGAGGCCAGTACAGCGAATACCCCTCGACGAAACCCGAGGACCTGCAGCAGGGGGACCTGGTGCCGAACCTGGACTTTCGGGGACTGTACTCGACGATACTGGACGAGTGGCTGGGGCTGGATGCGGTGCCGATAGTTGGAGGGAACTTCGAGAAGCCCCGGTTTCTGCGTTAAGA
>JAGWBG010000320.1:3921-5432 GCA_021296015.1 Dehalococcoidia bacterium
ATCTAATATACAGGGGGGTGAGATGCTTACTGTAACAGTATCAGGACGCACCTACGACTTCAGCCACGCAGTCGGGGGATACTTTCTCGCCCAACCGGTCGGGGTGGCGGTAGGGGCAGGCGACACGGTGTACGTCTTAAATCGCGGGATTGAAGGCGTACCGGGAGGACGCCCCCTGGAGCCCAACGGCTACATGGCCCGGGTGGGCAAATATACCATGGGGACAGTGGCCGGTGATGAGGAGTTCGTCGCCGAGTACGGCAAATACGGAGCCACCGACGGTCAGTTTATCTGGCCTACGGCTATTGCCCTGGATTCTCAGGAAAAGCTATACATCACCGACGAGTGGCTCAATCGAATCTCGGTTTACGATACCGGAGACGGCACCTTGCTGGGTATGTGGGGAACGTCAGGGGAAGGCGACGGCGAGCTAAACGGCCCCTCCGGTATTGCCATAGACAGACAAGATGACGTGTACGTCGTTGACAGCCGTAACCATCGCGTCCAGAAGTTCACCAAAGATGGCAAGCACCTGAACAAATGGGGCAGCCTGGGCAGCGGTGACGGACAGTTCGACTCCCCTTGGGGCATCACCATAGACCACGAGGGTTATGTGTACGTGGCCGACCACAAGAACAACAGGGTGCAGAAGTTCACTGCCCAGGGCGAGTACGTCACCCGGTTCGGCACCTACGGAGCAGGCCAGGGAGAGCTGGACCGTCCCTCCGGGGTGGCAGTAGACCCCGACGGCGACGTGTACGTGTGCGACTGGGTCAACAACCGAGTGCAGATATTCGCACCCGATGGCAGGTTCATTACCAGTCTAGTCGGAGATGCCCAGCAGCTTGCCAAATGGCATTTACAAACGGTTGAAGCCAACGCAGACGTGATGAAGGCACGCCGGAGAGTATATTCCCTGGAGCCTGAATGGCGACTCTCTCTGCCCACGGCCCTAACATTCGACACTCAGAAATCCCGGCTCCTCATAGCTGATACCCAGCGGGGCCGACTCCAGATATACAACAAGGTGAGGGGATACCTGGAGCCACAGTTCAACCTGTAGACGGGATGCGGAGTCGTCCAGCCTCACGCGAGAGTAAAGCTATGGCCCCATTGATGGAGCAAGAGTATCTTCAATTGGCCCGGGATAACCCGAACATCCTGTGCTCCGATGTCCCTATAGAGGCTCTGGAAGCCGCCATTGACGACCTCCTCGAGCCATCAGACTTCTTCAGGGAGTTTCTTGAAGCCGGCCACACCCAATGGCTCCTTCAGAAACATGGACGGTTGCCTCGCTCCAGAGAGCAGATTAACACCGCCATCGTAATGCTATGGATAAGGGCCTGCCGTTTACACACCAGCTACGTTCTGAACCGTCCGGACCCGGACTGGGGTAAACCCTTCTTCTCAGACGAAGGTCTGGAAATCTAGGGGTCCCGGAGTTGCAACCTCTGACGACAACCCATACCGAGAAGCGTAGCCCGATGCCTCAGGCCTGAGCGACAGAACTC
>JAGWBG010000321.1 GCA_021296015.1 Dehalococcoidia bacterium
TTCGACTGTTTTGATCAGGTGCCACACTATCACTATGGCCCTGAGAACCATAACGAGCGGTACGATCTGGACAAGACCACGGCAGGCAATCCCGTGGGCTGGACTGTCGGCCAGATTCGGACACGTCTTCCTGAAATGCTTAAGAGAGCGGGCTATGAGGACCTGTCCGGCAGCATAGACGCCGAACTGCTGGCGGCCAAAGCTGATGAGCTGGAGGCCACCGCGCGGGAGATGGCCGCCAACCAACGACGAACAGTTACCCACAACCGGGGCGACGTTATCATTGAGGCAGGTGCAATCCGATTCGGCCTCGAATACCGCAACCTAGCCTCTCTGGGAGCCCAAGGCCAGGCCATTCACGTACTGGGCGACGTAGCAGGTCAGGAGATACTGCTTCGACAAAGCTCCGCACTACCACTACGGCCCCAGGAACAAGGACGATCGGATATTTTGGGACACGACCACTGTGCCCGACACCCTGAGATGGACCCTGGACCAGTTCAAGGCTGGCAAACTGCCCTCCATGATTCAGCGTGCAGGCTACCCCGGCATCGTCGCTGAACTGGACGCCCAGCTAATCCAGTCCAAGCTGCCCGAGGTGGAAGCCCAAGCTAAAGCTATGGCCACGGCCAACCAAGGGTAGCCGTAGATACGTCCGACCCAGGGATTGCAGGGCGGACACACCCTATCCGTTCCGTCCGCCCCACTGTTACCTGTTCCAAATCCGAATGTTAGGAGGATGAAATGGAAAGGTACAGGTTCATTGACGGAGATGCCCACGTATTCGAGCCCGAGGACATCTGGGATAACTACCTGGAGAAGAAATACCAGTCTCAGGTCAAGTCCTACGTTAATTACAAGAGGGCTTCCGAGCTCAGTGGGACCAATACAATTAGCGGAGACGCATCGGATGACCCGGACCCTCTGACTTTTGGCGTCAGGATAGAAGTGAACGGACAAGTAATGCCTTTCACTGAGGGTAGCGACCCGCCCCGCGAGCCTCTTTCAGATTTAGGAGATGCCTACGAGAAATGGGCGAAAGAGGGCTTTCCTCCTACGGTATATAAAGAAGTCATGGACAAGTCGGGCATAGACTACATGATTGTCTATCCGACCGTCGGCCTCTGGATTACTCACGCCACAGACCTGGAACCGGAGTTGGCTACCGCCATCCGCCGGGCCTACAACACCTGGCTGGGCGACTTCTGTGCCGATGCAGGTGGCCGGGTCTTTGGAGCAACCTCCATTGACCTGCGGGACCCCGAGGCCGCCGTCCTGGAAGTACGCCGTTGCGTCAAGGAATACGGGTTCAAGGGCGTCCACTTCAACCCGACTCCCGTAGGCCAGCACCGCCTGTATGATGAGGCGTGTGACCCACTATGGGCCGAGCTTTCCGACATGGGAGTGCCTGTAGGCGTACACCCCGGTTCGGGGAACCTGTCGGACATGATGCTCTACCACTACCTTCCCCGCCTTCAGAACACCTACGCCAGTGTGGCCTTCGGCCTGGGCAACATGATTGCCTGCACCGCCTTTATGATGGGAGGAGTCCTGGAGCGCCATCCAAAGCTGAAGATAATATTCCTGGAATCGGGCGCCGGCTGGGTCGCCTACTGGCTGGAACGTATGCAATCCTCGCTGAACGGCGGATTTCGGGGGCTCAACATTCCGGGACTGTCTATGTCTCCGGTAGAGTACTTCCAGCGCCAGTGCTTCGTCTCTGCCGACCAGGACGACCCGGGTATCAAGATGGCTATTGAAGCGATTGGCGACGACAACATCACCACCGCCACGGACTTCAGCCACCCGGAGGGCCGGAGGTATGGTCAGGCGGTGGAGATGCTGCTGGGGTTGCCGGGAATCTCCCTGGAGAGCAAACGAAAGATTCTATGGGACAACCCCCTGAAGGCCTATCCCCTTGAAGTGAGCTAGGGGCCGGAGCAGTTCCGAGTCATCCGACGTTGGAGCCGGCAAGAGGGTGTGCAATAAGGTATGGGCACACTTCCTCTCCCTTGACGGGAGAGGATTGAGGTGAGGGTGACGTGATGTCGCCCCCCTCATCCTAACCTTCTCCCACCAAGGGAGAAGGAACTTTTTAGCCACCTCTAGGGAACTTCCGGCCCGTAATCCATGCCTATATGGCCCTCCTGCCCTATCTGAGCATATACTTCGTCTGACACCTGCAAGATGGTCTTGTAGACGTACTCATTGTCGTAGCCCA
>JAGWBG010000322.1:0-1873 GCA_021296015.1 Dehalococcoidia bacterium
ATTGCCTTGGCCATGGCTAAGGCTGTGCCCGACGGGGCGTCTATCTTGGCCTCGTGGTGCATCTCGATGATGTCTACATATTCGAAGAAAGGGGCCGCCTGCTTGGCTAGATGCATTAGAAGGACTGCGCCGAGGGCGAAGTTGGGTGCGACAAATATGCCTATGCTATGTTCCCTTGATATGCGGTCCAACTCCTGAAGGTTATCATCGCTAATCCCCGTGGTCCCGATGACCATGTTGACCCCATGACTGGCGGCTACGGGAGCAGAGGCCATTGTGACTTCCGCCTGGGTGAAGTCCACCAGGACATGGGGCTTGGTGGTGCTCAGTATCTCTCCCAGGTCGCTGGATAGTGGGATGATTCCTGAACCATCGGGGAGGTCAAGGCTATTGCCGGCCTTGATGTCCACTCCGCCCACAGGCTCCATATCCGGCTCTCGGCAAAGGGCTGCGATAACCTCTCGCCCCATCCTGCCTGCCGCTCCGTTAACTACCACCCTTGTTGAAGCCATTTCACCCTCCATACCGTTCTAAAGGGTACGACCCCCCGACATCCCCTATCCTGTACCGGCTTCGCCGGCTGTGGACTCAGTCACTCGACCTGCTCGGGCAGGACTTCTGGGGCATGAGGACGGCTGCCGCTTATTACGAGGTGGGTTATCGGCCCGGAGAGCCGCGGAAGTTGGACCGAGGTGGTGGAGGCCTCCTGTTCTGGCCGGGGCCAGATCTGGGGGGGCCACCTTGTCCCCCACCGGAAGGGGGACGGCGATCGCTGCGTTGTCCGGGGCCGCGGGAACCGAAGGCCGGCGACCCGCCACCCTGACGAGGTCTGTCCATCGGTCTGGGTGGTCTGCCCGGAGCATCCCCCGGATTGCCAGAGCCGCCGAAAAGGGCCTTACGGGAGAGGTTGATTCTGCCCAGATGGTCTATTTCCTGCACCATAACTGTGATTTCCTGGCTTACCTCGGGCTCTTCATCCATCTCGCCCATCTCTTCCGTTCGTACCAGACCTTCCTTGCCGGGTACTAGCTCCACGAATGCCCCGAAGTTTGTGAGCCGCATCACCTTGCCCGTGAAAATATCCCCGACTTCGATGTCCCTGGTCAGTCCATCTATGCGGTCCCTGGCCCTCTGCAGCATGACGTCATCGTGGGAGCCGATGGTAACGGCGCCGCTGTCTTCAATCTCTATTTCCACTCCCATCTCTTCCTGCAATGACCTGATATTGCGTCCTCCCGGACCTATGATTGCACCTATCTTGCTCACCGGTATCATCATACGGACCATCTTTGGGGCGTAGGGGCTAAGGTGAGACCGGGGACTGGCGATTGCTTGCTGCATCTTATCTAATATAAACAGGCGGCCTTCTCTGGCTTGTTCAAGGGCTTGCTCCAGCACTTCGTAGGTCAGCCCCTTGACCTTTATGTCCATTTGAAGGGCATTAATTCCATCTACGGTTCCAGCCACCTTGAAATCCATGTCACCCAGGTGGTCTTCCATTCCTTCGATGTCGGTCAGAACAGCGTGGCGGCCATTCTCCCCTATGATCAAGCCCATAGCCACTCCGGCCACAGGTTTTTTCAGGGGCACGCCGGCATCCATGAGAGCCAGCGTGCTGCCACATACGCTTGCCATCGAGGTACTGCCGTTGGAGCTAAGCACCTCTGAGACCACCCGTATCGTGTAGGGGAACTCATCTTCGCTGGGTACGGCCACCTCTACGGCCCGCTCGGCCAGAGCGCCGTGTCCGACCTCCCGGCGGCCTGGCGAACCGACGCGTTTGACCTCTCCGGTGGAGTATGGCGTGATGTTATTATGGTGCTTGTAGCGGTTTTTGTCATCGGGGCCGAGGGTGTCCAGGGTCTGTTTCGTC
>JAGWBG010000322.1:1880-3579 GCA_021296015.1 Dehalococcoidia bacterium
GGACCTGGGTCTGCCCACGAGTAAACAGGCCGGAGCCGTGAGTCCGTGGCAGGACCCCCACCTCGCAGCTTATTGGTCGTATGTCGGTCAACCCTCTCCCATCGGGCCTTATCCCCTTGTCCAGGATACGGGAGCGCATCTGCTCCTTGAGGATGGACTCAAATGTCGCGGCTATTTCGTCCTTCTGGTACTGGTCCTCAAGCCTCTCGTTGACCTCGTCTCCCAGCTGCCTTAAGGCCCGGTCTCGTTCGGCCTTGCTCGCCCCGTCCTCCAGGACCTGGGACAGTCTACCGTTGAGAATGGTATTGATCTCCCCAACCATATCCTGGTGGGAGTTTTCAGCCGGGAAGCTCATCTCGTCGGGCTTGCCAACGGCTGCAACCAATTCGTCAATCATATCTATGATTTGGCTATTCGCATCCTGAGCCTGGCGTATTGCAGTAAGTATCACGTTCTCCGGTACTTCCGATGAACCCGCTTCCACCATCATCACGGCGTCTTTGGTGCCGGCTACTACGACACTCAGGTCTCCTCGCTCAATCTCATCATACGTGGGGTTTACCGTGTAGATATTGTTGTGGTGGGAAACCCTGGTGGCGCCTATGGGACCAAGAAATGGGATTTCCGATATGGCGAGAGCGGCCGATGCCCCTATTATGCCCAGTGTCTCCGGGGGGTTCTCTTTGTCCACAGAAAGGACGGTGATGATTATCTGTGTGTCGTTGTGGAACCCCTTGGGAAACAGGGGACGCAATGGCCGGTCGGTGAGCCTACCGAAGAGGATGGCTTCTTGACCTGGACGCCCTTCCCTTCGGAAGAAGCTGCCGGGTATCCTACCGGCCGCATAGAGCCTCTCATCGTAGTCAACGGTAAGCGGTAGAAAGTCTATGTCAGGCCGAGCCTGCGAAGACACACATGCCGAAACCAGGACTATCGTATCGCCGCAACGCACCGTGACCGCGGCGTTGGCTTGAGCAGCGTACTTCCCGGTTTCTATGGTAATTTTTTTTGTACCTATATCTCGTTCAACAGAGTATTCCATAATGAAAAACCAAGACCTCTCTAAAATACGGAGTAAAGTCTTAGAAAAGCAAGATAGCCCCGATATGTCGGGGCTATCTTCGCAAGCCTAGTCGGTTTATCAGGGCGCGGTATCTCGCTACGTCTTCCCTGGTCAAATAGTCCAAGAGGCTTCTTCGCTGCCCCACTAGCTTCAGGAGGCCGATTCGTGAGTGAACGTCCTTGCGGTGGTATCTGAGGTGCTCGGTTAGCCCTCTAATCCGTTCTGTTAGAAGGGCTACCTGTACCTCTGTGGACCCCGTGTCCGTATCGTGTTGCTGGAAGTCACTTATAATGTTAGCTTTGGTGTCTTTGTCTATCATGCCCCCCGGCCTTTTCCTAATACCTTCGGAGGAAATTATAACACACACCCGGAGCGCCTGCAATTGAGAGATATGGACTATAATAAACTCACCTGAAAGTGAGCATTTGATGTTGGCAAGGAGGAAGTCCCCCATGACTGAGCAGAAGACTAGTCAGCAGGAAAAACAGCCAGGGATCCAGGGTTCTCCAAAGTACCTTTGGCACTCCGGAGAGCTCGTGGAGTGGGAGAAGGCTACAATCCATATCTCTATGCTGGGCTGGACTGCTATATCTTCCGTCTTTGAGGGTATTCGTGCCTATTGGAACCCCGACCATC
>JAGWBG010000323.1 GCA_021296015.1 Dehalococcoidia bacterium
CTCGTCTGGAGCGCATCTCCTGTCCCGGTTGGAAACGGTCTTCTGACGTAGTCATGGGCTCCTCCGTCTCTCGCTTCTATTCCATGTGTGTCCAAAGCTAGGATCCCGTACTGGCACACAATCCCTTACGGACTCACACCAGGGACGCTTATTTTAACTTCGTACTAGCGCCTTTGCAAGCTGCGATGGATAGAGACGCTCCCTTGAGGCATTGCGACAACTTTGGAAATGCCATGTGGAAAAGAGCTAGGGTCTGGCTACAATAGCTACATTATAGTATTATAGCGCCCTAGAGGTGAAAATATGAGCCTGAAGAACGTTGGCGTAGTAGTAATGGGCACTGACAGCAATGCAATATTGACTGGCATAGAGAGGGCCGAGGAGTTGGGTATCCCCGCGGCATGGGTCCCCGAGGGAATTGGCCTGGACCCCCTGACCCTCTTTGCTGGTGCTGCGGGACGGACCCGGCGTATTCTGCTGGGCAGCGCTATCATAACGACTTTTGCGCGTCACCCTGTGTCGTTGGTGAGGCAAGCCCAGGTGATTGACCATCTGGCCCCTGGCCGGCTCCGGCTAGGCGTTGGCCCCGGCCACAGGGACAGCCAGCAAAGCACCTATGGCGCAGACTTCCACTCTCCTTTAGGTCACTTGGGTGAATACCTGCATATTCTCTGATCGCTACTGCACGACGGGTCGGTGGAGTTCGATGGCCGCTTTTACAGGTCTCAGGCGCGTATCAGCCAGCCGGTAAACGTGCCTGTGATGGCATCGGCCCGTCAGCGCAAGTCGTTAGAGCTATGCGGTGCCGAGGCAGACGGGGCCATTAGCTGGTTATGCCCCGGAGTTTACCTCAGGGACGTGGCTTTGCCAGCCATGAAGGCAGGGGCGGAGCGTGCCAATAAACCGGTGCCGCCCCTCGTCGCCCATGCGCCCGTGTGCGTCCACGATAATCCCGACGAGGTGAGAACCGCCATGCAGCAGCAGTCCGGCTATCTTAGCTTGCCTTTTTATCAACGTATGTTCGCCACCGCCGGCTTCCCCGAAGCCTTCGACGGCCGGTGGAGCAGCGGGATGATAGATGCAACCGTTCTGTCGGGGAATGAATCTGAGGTTGCCGAGAAGCTGGAAAGTCTGCTGGCAACCGGCGTGACCGAAGTAATGGCTTTGCCCATACCGGCGGGGAGCGACAGGGAAGCCTCAATCGAGCGTACGTTGCGCCTATTGGGGAGCGTTGCGGGCTGAAGGACGGGACTGGGTTGTGGGGAATGAGTCGGGACCTTTGCCAGGGGTGCATCAGACTTGTTATTCCTAAAATCACCCGCTTACAATCACCGTTTACGAACCCTGACGTCGGGTTTATAATAGCAGTAAGTCCCCCCAATTCAAGGAGGACGTGATGGTAACTCCGGCTGCAGACCAGGACTATGAGATTAGGCGTGGAAATGACGACCTCCTGGCCAAGATACAGGATAGGGTCCTGTGGCTATCCACCCAGATGATTCACTACGCAAACAACGTGCGCCCCAACTCCGATGGAGTGAAAGTGGGAGGGCATCAGGCATCCTGCGCCTCAGTCGTTACTATCCTGACATCTCTGTTTTTTGACTACATGCAAGCCGGAGACCGCATAGCGGTCAAGCCCCATGCTTCTCCTGTATTTCACGCAATCCAGTACCTACTGGGAAATCTTGACCAGCAATATCTCAAGACCTTGCGGGAATTTCACGGGCTGCAATCCTATCCCAGCAGAACCAAAGACCCGGATCAGGTTGACTTCTCCACGGGATCCGTTGGATTGGGGGCAATAGCGCCTAACTTCGCAGCCCTTATCGGAGCCAACCCACAAGCACATCGCTCTCAACGCTGAGGCAGAACTGGAAGAGGGGTCGGTGTGGGAGACCATCGTCGAGCAGCACCTTCGCGACCTCCCCAATGTGCTTTGGATAGTTGACCTCAATCGTCAGAGCTTGGACAGAGTTATTCCGGGGGTGCGGGTACAACTGTGGCGTGAAATGTTCTCCGCCAATGGCTGGCATGTGATTGATGCCAAATATGGCTCTAAACTCGAAGAGGCTTTCGCAGAACCGAAAGGGGAGTTGCTGCGAGAGTGTATAGATGATATGTCCAACGAAGCCTATCAACGGCTGTTGAGGCTTCCGGTGGGAGCCTTGCGTGGGTTACTGCCTAACTTCAGCCGCTTCCCCGACGACTTGCGCAACCTCATCTCTCAGTGGGACGATAAGGAGCTTCAGGACATCTTTCAGAACCTGGGGGGCCATGACTTTGCCGT
>JAGWBG010000024.1:0-6291 GCA_021296015.1 Dehalococcoidia bacterium
ATCGCTACTTTCTGGACCTCCTGATGCAGGTGCTCATAGGGCTGGTATGGTGGCAAATTCTGAGTCGCGGCTCCTTTCTGGTACGCTCCCTGGGGGCCGGCGAGCTTGATATTGATTACTCCCTTCTGATAGGCCCCGTCCTGCTGCTCCTGGCCCTGGGGCTTCTGGTGCTGCGGGTCTTTCCCTGGGTCGTGGCTATTCTGGCCCGTGTATCGGAAGGTCTGGGGCCGGCATGGCTGATGCAGGGTCTCAGGCACGTTTCCAGAGACCCCATCGTACCCGGCACCCTGGTGGTGCTGCTGATGGTAGCAACGGCTCTGGGGGTTATAGGGAGCGCCTTCAGTTCTACCCTTGAGCGCAGCCAGAGAGACCGTGCCCTGTACATGGCGGGTTCGGACCTGCGTATAGAGCACAACGGAGACAGGACACCTACGCCTCTGCTGGGCCTCTCGGACGTAGCGGAGGAGGCGGACGGGACTGATACGGCGGTGGAGGTGACTCGCATCAGAGGCAGCCGGTTGATTGCCGGGTTTTCCACGGAAACCATATCCATCCTGGCAGTGGACACCGAGGACTTCGAGGACGTAGCATGGCATCGCCCCGATTTCGCCAATGGGAAATCCCTTGAGGGGCTTATGAGTGACATTGCTCCCGGCCCGTCCACTACCACGAATGGTCATGGCGAGGGCATAGTGCTGCCCCAGGATACCAGGGCGCTGTCCTTATGGGTCCGTCCCGGCAGGCCGGACTTCAATTCCCAGCTTCTGGCGAGGTTACAGGACTCCCAAGGGTTCTACTTTGACATGCCCATAGGGGGTCTGGGCTTCAATGGCTGGCGACGCTTCGAGGCCGAGATTACTCCCCTGCCTACGTCGGGTAGGCGGTTCTCGGGGGGCAGGCCAATACCGCTGCCAGAGGTTACGCCTCCCTTTACGCTTCTCGCCCTTCGGGTCGCTGCCAGGGGTCCCGGCTTTACGGAGCCGGGAGTGCTGTTTTGGGGAGGAGTAGCGGCAGTCACCCCAACGGGAGAGAGGGTGCTTTCCGATTTTCAGACCCTTGAGGGGTGGCACGCGATAGAGGACTATGCAAAGCCTGGCCTGTATGCCTGGGAGTCCAGCGAGTCCGTCGTCCTCGACGGAGCCGGCAGGTCTGCGGCCTTTAGCTGGGCCCCCGGGAGCTTCTCTCTGAGGGGAATCAGGGCGGGCGGGCCAGAGATGCCCATACCTGCACTGGTGAGTGAGGAGATACTGGATATAGCCGAGGCGGAGGTGGGAGATACCCTGAACATAAGCATCTCTTCTACGACCTTGCCCATTAGCGTTGTTGCAGTGACCGACTATTTCCCTACCCTTGACCCCCGCCGGGAGCCTTTCCTGGTTCTGGACTTGAGGACCCTTACTCATTACTCGAACATGCACGGGAAGCAACGAGCTATGGGCCGGCCTGGATAGCTCCCTCAGCGACGACGGACTCGACCGTGTCTCCGCCGACGTCGCTGATGCTATCACCAGTCGAGGCATAAGGGTCACAGAGTCCACTCTGGCTTCGGAGATAGTGGCGCAACGGGTGCAGCGGCCCCTGGTCAGCGCCGGATGGAGTGGGCTTCTGGTGCTGATGTTCCTGACGTTGGTGTTGGCCAGCGCTTCAGGAGTGATGCTGTTTTCCTACACCGACTTACGGGACAGACAGACCGAGTTCGCCCTCATGCGGACTCTGGGGTTTTCCAGGGGGCAACTCAACGGCGTCGTGTGGTTCAACCTTGCCCTGGTGGTAGCTTGTGGCATTGCTCTCGGCACGTGGGTGGGCCAGATGGTAGGCAACAGCCTTCTACCGGTCATGGAAGTGGCTGAGGGAGGAGTCCGCGTCACCCCGCCCATGGTATTTGAGAGGGACTGGGGCGCACTTCTCGTATCGTATTTAATACTTGGCAGCGTCACAATCGGCACAATAGGGTGGCTGGTCTGGCTCACTTCAAAGCTGGAGGTGCAGCGTATCCTCCGTATTGGGGAGTGAAGGGGAAATCAGTGTCTCTTAGTCAGCCTTTTTTAAGGGGTATACCTTGAGAATAACGCAAAGCTCCGGTCAGACACCCGAGATTCGCCGCGCGGGCGGGTCTCGCCGGGGTCATTCGGACCCGCTCTACATTGAGTGTCAAGACCTTTTCAAGATTTTCAAGCGGGCAGACCTGGAAGTGGTGTCCCTGCGGGGTGTGGACCTGGAGGTGGAGGCGGGTGAGCTAATCGCCATTGTCGGAGCCAGCGGCAGCGGCAAAAGCACGTTGCTCAATATACTGTCTGGTTTGGACCGTCCTTCAGCGGGACAGGTCCGGGTGGGCACCAGGGACCTTCTGAACATTTCGGACCGGGAACTGGTCCACTATCGCAGAATGGACGTGGGATTCGTGTGGCAGGCTACGGCTCGGAACCTTGTGCCATATCTTAGCGTCCAGGAAAACATAGAGTTGCCCATGGCAATCGCCGGGACGGAAGTAGACCCACGGCGCGCCTGGAGCATGGAGTTGTTGGATGCACTGGGCATGAAAGATAAGGCCGCCAGGCTCCCGCATCAACTCTCAGGAGGCGAGCAGCAGAGAGTGGCCATAGCCACGGCGATGTCCAACCGCCCGCCGTTGCTTCTGGCCGATGAACCTACCGGCGAGCTGGACAATCAGATGGCAGACCAGGTCTTCGAGCTACTGCGCTACATGAACCGCACCTATAACGTTACCATAGTGGTAGTCACCCACTACCCAGGGGTGGCCCATTCAGTGGACAGGGTGCTCCACATCCGCGACGGCCGCATCAGCTCAGAGAGCTTCTTGCGGCCCACCTTCGACCGGTCCGGTGAGGTCACTCACCACGAATACCTGGTGGTGGACCGAGTGGGCCGTCTCCAGCTGCCCACCGACTACGTTGACAAGCTCCAGCTTCAGGGGCTGGCAACGGCAAATATAGACGACGAGCAGGTAACCATAAGGCCGGTTACGGAAGGCCCTCAATCAGGTCAACCCGACTCCGTGGGCGCAGACGACCAGACTGCCCAGGAGCTGGGTCAAGCTCCGGGCCAGGATGAGGAGGAGCAATGAGAGGACCCCACACTCCCCGACGAAGACTGGGACAACTGGTATCCCCGGCCGGCGGAGTAGCCCCGTCGCCGGCAAGCTCCGGTTCCCAGCCTGTCATCTCCACCCACGACCTTACACGGGCCTTTGGAGCCGGGGAGATGGCCGTTACCGCGGTGAAAGGTGTCACACTGGATGTCCATTCGGGCGAGTTCCTGGCAATCATCGGGCGCTCAGGTTCGGGCAAGACTACCTTGTTGAACCTGATGGCTGGCCTGGACAGACCCACGTCCGGCGACGTCGTATTCCAGGGCAGCGACCTGGCTTCCCTCTCCGAGGCCGACTTGGTAGAGCTGCGCCGGAGCAAGATAGGTTTTGTCTTCCAGTCCTTTGGTCTTATGCCCCTTCTCTCGGCCCAAGAGAACGTGGAGCTACCCCTGCACATCAGAGGGACCGGATGGAGAGAGCGTCGCAGGCGGGCACTTGACACCCTCGAGATAGTGGGACTGGGGTCTCGGTCGAAGCACAGGCCCTATGAGCTTTCGGGAGGCGAGCAGCAGCGAGTAGCTATTGCCCGCGCTCTGGTCACTGACCCCGACGTGGTATTCGCCGACGAGCCTACCGGCGAGCTAGACACCGCCACAGCCATGTCCATTGCCACCATACTGCGGGATGTCTCTCTAAATCAGCAAGTTACCGTGATTGTAGCCACCCATGACGTGACCCTGTCCGGCATGAGCAGCCGCACCATCGAGATTGTGGACGGCACGATGAACGGCGTCTAGTCTAGTGTGGCCACTTGCAACTCGCCACGCTGGAAGCTAGGATAATGGAGTGGAGGGGTGGCCGAGTGGACGATGGCGGCGGTCTTGAAAACCGTTAACCCTCCGGGGTTCGTGGGTTCGAATCCCACCCCCTCCGCCAAACTAATATCCCCTGCAGCCCCGTGAAGTCCCAAATGGCTCGAGTTCATAGCTGGACTCATGACTCTGAGTCCTCGACCATTCCCTCAAAACCCCATGAAACGCCTCTATATCCCGCTCATGGTGTCGGATGGGGAATCTCACAGCACTCACGTCAAAGGCCCTGAGCAAACCGGTCCAGGGCAGAACTTTAGGCCAAGCAACTCTTTCTTCTTGGCGTCGAACTCTTCCTGAGTGAGGACGCCTCTCTCCAAGAGGCCCGCCAACCTCTCTATCTCCCTTCTTCTTGATATTGGTGGCTATCTCAAAAGGCCGGATTGACATCAAGGCTCGCATCAAGGCGTCGGAACGTCCCCCGGACTTCCGGCCTGGGCAGGCCCTGCTCCTGGGATGGCGGGAGGATGGCCGGGGCCATTACTCGAGGCAGAAGGGCAGCCCGCCCAGGTCCCCTCCAGCGCCGCGCAAGACATATGGCACACAGCCCGTCAGTTGGTTACCTCTGAGGCCCAACCAATTCAGATTGGCCAGGCTCCTCAACTCCCCCGGGACGCTTCCCGTCAGTTCATTGTCGCTGAGGGGCAAAAGCTCCAGATTCGCCATGCACCCCAACTCCCCCGGGATGCTTCCCGTCAGTTCATTGTCGCTGAGGTTCAAAAGCTCCAGCTTGGCCAGGCTCCCCAACTCCCCTGGGATGCTCCCCGTCAGGTCGTTGCCGGCGAGGCCCAACCACCCCTCCAGATTGGCCAAGCTGCCCAATTCCGGGGGGATGCTCCCCGTCAGTTGGTTGTTGCCGAGGCTCAAGCTCCACAGATTAGTCAGGCTCCCCAACTCCCCCGGGATGCTCCCCGTCAGGTCGTTGCCGGCGAGGCCCAACCCCCACAGATTTGCCAGGCTCCCCAACTCCTCCGGGATGCTCCCTGTCAGTTCATTGCCAAGGAGGGCCAGATACTCCAGATTGGCCAGGCTCCCCAACTCCTCTGGTATGCTTCCCGTCAGGTCGTTGCCGCTGAGGTTCAACCACCGCAGATTGGCCAGGCTGCCCAACCAGGTTGGGATGCTTCCCGTCAGGTTGTTGCCGGCGAGTTCCAACCGCTGCAGATTGACCAGGCTCCCCAACTCCTCCGGGATGCTTCCAGTCAGACCCTCTTCAAGTAGGTCCAGCTCGGTCACCCGGAGGGGAGACCCTTCGACGGTAACGCCGCCCCAGTCGGAGATGGGGGTGTCTTGATGCCAGTCGAGAGAGGCCTCTCCACCGCCAATCAGCGTATCCCTCGCCCCCAGGAGGGTCGCGCAGTCCTCCACCAGGCCGGGGTTGGCCTCAGGCTCCAGGACCGCGACCCCGTTGGAGCACTCCTCCGACCATTGCGGCGATGGCGGCTCTCCACCGCCACAGGCTGCGGCCAGCAGAACGAGCAGCCCCCAAAGTACCAGCGCCAACGCAAGCATGTTGCCTTTCATGCTTCCCTCCTTAAAATAATCAAATCCCCACTGCCCCTCACCAGCCCATGCGAGGGGATGAGAATGCACTGCTGATCACCCCAGCCGTCATCCCAGCATAGAGCCTGCCCAACATTCCGATACAGGGGCGGAATCCAGAGGTGGGGGGGTGGGTGATATCGCAACGACTGCATGTGTCGTGGGACCCTGGATTCCCGTTTTCGCGGGAATGACGGCGTTGGGGAATGCCTATTTTCATAATGGTCACGGACTAGGGAGTGGAAGGATGGAAGGGGGCCGCGCTGCCCCTCAGGACTTGCGGCCAAAGATGCGCGCAAAGAAGGAGGTTTTCTGCTGGGACTGGCCCATGCTCTGCTCCTGGTGGGATGCTTCCTGGCCCTGCCCCGACAGGTATTTCTCCGGGTCTCTTTCAAAGACCCTTTTGCACCCGGGGGCGCAGAAATAGTAGGTCTCGCCCTTGTACTCGGTCTTGCCGCCGGGGGGATTCTGCACGTCCACTTCCATATCACACACCGGATCTATAGCCATGAGGGACACCTCCTGCCAAGTTCATTTGTGACGGTACAGGGCCTAAGCCAGTTTTAGTTGTCCCAGTCTGAGGGAGTTGCTCACCACGGTCACCGAACTGAAGGCCATGGCCAAGGCTGCCAGGACAGGGTTCAGAAAGCCAAGGTCGCCAAAGAAGAAGTCCAGGCCGGATGGGACGCCCCCCAGAGCATGGAACAGAGGGTAGAGCACTCCGGCAGCCACGGGGAGGAGGGCCGTGTTGTAGAAGAACGCCCAGAACAGGTTCTGCTTTATGGTCCGTATGGTGCCCCTGCTAAGGCGGAAGGCCGTGAGTATTCCTTT
>JAGWBG010000024.1:6302-13481 GCA_021296015.1 Dehalococcoidia bacterium
CCGATTCCATCGCCACGTCGGTGCCGGTGCCCATGGCTATGCCGACGTCCGCCTGAGCCAGGGCAGGGGCGTCGTTGATACCGTCGCCCACCATAGCCACCACGCTGCCCTGACCCTGAAGTTCCCTTACCACGTCGGCCTTGTTACGGGGCAGCACCTGGGCGATAACCCGGTCTACTGCCAGACGGCCGGCTATTGCCTCGGCAGTACGCTGGTCGTCACCGGTGAGCATGATGACCTCCATGCCCATGTCGTGGAGCCGGGAGACAACCTCCGTTGCCTCCTGCTTCAGGGTATCGGCGACGGCAATGGCACCAATGACCATCCCGTCAGAGGCCACAAAAACGAGGGTCTTGCCTTGATTGGACAGCTCTACCGCCAGGGAATCCAGGCCGTCCAGATGCAGTCCTCTTGCTTCCATCAGGGCCGCATTCCCCAGAGCTACGGCGTTGCCGTTCACCAGGGCCTGGATTCCCTGGCCGGGTATGACCTCAAAGTCTTTGACATCATCCGGCGCTATTCCCCGCTCCCGGGCAGCCCTCACAATGGCCTCGCCCAGAGGGTGCTCAGAGCCACGCTCAACGGAAGCCGCCAGCTTCAGAAGCTCATCTTCGCTCCCCAAGACGGCGATAAGGTCAGTTACCGACGGCTGACCCTCGGTGAGGGTGCCCGTTTTGTCCAGAACGACCACGTTGACCTTGTGGGCTATCTCAAGGGTTTCAGCCCTCCTGACAAGCACCCCCCTCTCAGCTCCCTTCCCAATGCCCACTATGATGGCCGTGGGAGTGGCTAACCCCAGTGCACATGGGCAGGCGATTATCAGCACCGCTACCATCACCAGCAGGGCATAGGTCAGTGCCGGCTCAGGCCCCAGAAGTAGCCAGAAGAGGAAGGCCGCACCCGCTATCCCCAGCACCGACGGCACAAAATAGGAGGATACCACGTCGGCCAGGCGCTGGATGGGAGCCCGGGACCCCTGGGCATCCTCAACCAGGGCTATAATCTGGGAAAGGAGGGTATCTTTGCCTACCCTGGTAGCGCAGAAATGGAACATGCCGACCTTGTTCATGGTGGCCCCATATACTGGAGAGCCTTCGGATTTCTCCACCGGCATACTCTCGCCGGTGAGCATGGACTCGTCTACGGAAGAGTATCCCTGCACCACCTCTCCGTCCACGGGTATCTTCTCGCCGGGGCGCACCACTATGACGTCGCCGGGCAACACCATATCTACTGGCACGTCCTCCTCCTGGCCGTTGCGGACTACTCTGGCAGTGTTCGGCCTCAGCCCCATGAGGCGGCGGATGGCCTGGGAGGTCTGCACCTTTGCCCTGGCCTCAAGGTAGCGTCCAAGAAGTATGAGGGAGATGATAATCGCCGAGGTGTCGAAGTATACGGAGCTTTCTATGCCCCGGACGGATAGCGTCTCCGGCGATAGGGCCCAGATGAATACGACGGCCACGCTGTACCCATAGGCAACGCTGGTCCCCAAAGCAATGAGGGTGTGCATGTTGGCGACCCGGTGTCTCAGAGCACCAAAGCCGGAGGTGTAGAAGGCCCAGCCCGCCCAGAACTGCACCGGGGTTGCCAGCGCCCACAATAGAAAGGGATAATAGGTCCGGTCCATAAGGCCGGATACCCAGGGGAACCCATGGAAGCTGCCCAGAAAAATGACGGCTGCCAGAATAGCGGAGAAGGTGAGTTTGTTGCGAAGGGCGCTAATCTCCTTGACCCTGGCCAGTCGCTCCAGTTCATCCCTTTCGCCGTAGTCGTCCTCGGTCATGCCCTCGACTGCATACCCCACGTCGTCCACGGCGTCACGGAACTCCTGGAACGATGCCACCCCCGGTATGTACTCCACCGCTGCCTTCTCAGTAGCCAGGTTCACGTTGACCGCGACGACGCCGTCCACCTCTTTCAGGGCCTTCTCCACGTGGCCCACGCAAGCGGCGCAGGTCATCCCTCCTATGATCAGCTTCGCCCACTCCTCGGGGACGGCGCCTTGACCAACTCCCCCAGCGATACAACCTCAGGGTGCATCTCCACGGTGGCACGCTCGGTGGCAAGGTTGACTTGTGCCGAGGATATGCCCCTCACACCCCTTAATGCACCCTCCACGTGAGACACGCAAGCGGCGCAGGTCATCCCCTCCACCGGGAGGTGTAGCTGTCTCACACTTTTATCCGTCGTATCCTTCATGACTGCTGCGTGCTGTCCATGCCCTGCTTGGTCTCTACAACTTCTTGACCCATACCCAAGTGGTATGAGTATCTGTATGTATGGTACTATGGCCGGTCTTTTATATCAACGGTTACGCTGCTACATGGTCTTTCATATTCTCACCTCAAGCGCCCTTTCACTGCCGCCCCGACCCACTCTCTATCACCCCAGCGAAGCGAAGGGGCTAAGGTGTGTTGACACTAGCAATTTCCCAATGGGAAGACATTTGCATAACCCTGCCAGGGACAGAACAAGGCCTCTTCTCCCGCCGAGGGGGAAGACTGTGATGGGGGTGAAAGGGGAAGCGTGTGAAGAGTTCCGGGAAGCTACTGCAAAGGACCTTCACCCCCAACTGGCGGTTGACAGCCCTGAAACCTATATTCTAAAACAGAGACTGAATAGAATGAGCGATGGGAGAGGACCATCATGGGAGGCTATCGTCGGGAAGATAGTCCATAAGGGCCTCTTCCGAGGTGTAGAAGCAACTAAAGCCGGTCGCTTCCTTGAGCTTGCTTGTGCTGATAAGTATGGGGTAGCGGATAAAGTCAAGACCCGCTGCCGGGGAGTCTTTCTGGATGCCCAGCTTCCATGCCATCTGGGTCAGAGGATAAGCCATCGCAGAGGGCAGGGAAACCAGCTTGCGACGGGAGAGTTGGGCCATCCGCTTGTAGTGGACGACCCCCTCCCCGGCTACGTTGTAGGTCCCGGGGTGAGGCTCTATTATGAGCATGTGGAGGAGCTTCGCCAGGTCGTCCTCGTGGAGGAACTGCATGGGCGGATTGTATCCCATCACCCCCAGTAACACCGGCTTGAAAAACGCCCTAGTCACGAAGTTATCTGCCCCCGGCCCCATGACCACACAGGAACGAAGGACGGTGACGTTGACCTCCGGGTGTTCCCCTGCGAAGTCCTGGACCGATCCTTCACACAGGGCCTTGTCGTAGGCATACTGGAAGTCGGGCGACGGTCGGGGGGATACTTCCTCGGTCATGGGGACCGTGTTGCTCCTGTGTGCCCCGTAGATTGTGTGTGAGCTGAGGTAGATGAAATTTCTGACCTTTGCGGCGCAGCAGGCCTTCAAGACGCTGCGCACCCCGTCCAAATTGGACCGGCGTATCTTCTCTACCTCGTTTTGGGTACGTCCGGGCTTGATGGTGAAGGCCAAATGCACCACGACATTCACGTTGTGTCCTCGAAAGGTGTCATCCAGGGGTTGGGTAACGTCCATGCGCTCCAAGAAGACGTTGTGGAAGGGCACCTCCAGGGGTTTGGTGTCTATCGCCACCACCTTTGCCAGGTTTTCTTCCTCCTCCAACTCTTGAAGGAGTCGGGAGCCTATGTAGCCGGATGCACCCGTAACGGCCACCACGGAGGGGCGAGGCTGACTATTCATTGGAGGGCACGTCTGTAAAATCGAATGCCAGCACCCCCAGACCGGGCACTTCAAACCACATCTCGATCCTGTGGGACTCGTTGGTGAGGGTTACGCCCTTGATTGTTATGGTGGTGGTCTTGTTCAAATCCAGGGTGAAGGGCGTTTCATCGGATACGGCGTCAAAAGGGAACTCCACGCCATCCACGTGGAAGAAGCAATGTTCTATGGGGACGTTCTCACCGTCCAATGCTAGGGGGAAGAGCCTTCGCGCATAGCCTGTGCCCAGCTTATTTACCATCTGAAACTGTACCTGACGGTCTGTATTACGCAAGCTCCCCTTGAGGTACAGTCTGCGCAACAGGAAGCTAGGGACCGTTATCATGTTCACTCTCCCCTAATCTATATCGCTAACGTTGTTACAAAGGTCCTATGTCTCCCGGGGCGTCCCGGAGCGGAGTCCCTGCATACGGTACAGTTCTTGCTCCATCTCGATAATCTCCGAGGGCAAGGTCAAGGCTCTCCCAAGAAGGGAGGAGTACACGAAAATCTGGGCCACTCGTTCCACCATCTGGCATAAATCCAACGCTTCCCACGAAGTCCGGCCTACCCCAACCATGCCATGGTTGCGTAGCAGAACAGCGTTTCTGTCGCCGAGGGCATGACCGGCATTTTGGGCCAACTCTTCGGTGGACGGGAAGGCGTACTCGGCCACCCGCACGCTCCCGCCTACCCTTATCACCATCTCGACCACTATTGGCGGTATCTCCAGGCCGGACACGGCAGCGACCGAAGCGTAAAGGGAGTGAGTGTGTATTATAGCCTCGACGTCCTGACGTGCCTTGTACAATTCAAGGTGCATAGCCGTCTCCGACGAGGGAAGAAGGTCACCCTCAACCGGCCCGCCGTCCATGTCTATCACCACCATGTCTTCCGGGGCCAGATACCTGTAAGGCCGGCCCGACGGGGTTATGAGGACATATCCGCCATCACCATCTCCGGGCAATCTAAGGCTGGCGTTGCCGCTAGAGCCAGCCACCAGGCCTTGTTTCACCATCTCTCCGGTTACTTCCCAGAGAGTCTGTCTTTCCGAGTGCCACCTCGCCAATGGACCTTTCTCCTCGTCCGAAACGGGTTGCCTCCTTCGCCTTCACTCCCATTCCAGACGTTTATACAGATGCAGCCATTGCTGATAGTATTCCTGGTATTGCGCAATCTCGCCGGCCGTTCCGGGTTCTATCTCCTCACAATCATCGGATGCCACTTCCGCCATCCGCTTCAGGGTGACGGAAGAGTCGGCGGACACGGCGGCGGCCAAGGCTGCACCTCTGGCGCTTATTTGAGGCGTAGTGCTGCGCCTGATCGGGATCCCCAACGTGTTGGCAAGCAGGGTGATGAGGGTACGGCTGCCCGACATACCTCCGCCCAGATACAGTGCCCGGCTATCGTGGCCGGTCACTTCCTCCAGGGTGGACAGATTGGCCTTTATACTGTAGCCGATGTTCTCAAGGGCGGCGCGGAACAGATGTCCACGGGTGGCCTCCTGAAAGCTCAGGGGCGTTGGGAAAAACAGGCCGCCCATTTTGAGGCCCGCCTTCAATGAGCTTACGGGGCCGGGGCCAAGGAAAGCCGTCACTCCCTCAGAGACCTCCCCGGCTTCCCGGGCCAGGTGCTCTGCTTCCTCAAATGATGCGTCCTGGCCCAGGATGGTGTCCTTCAGCCACCTGTAGGCATTACCCGTATCACCCAGGTTGATTTCTGCCACCCATGTGGCATCCCGGGGCCTGCCATGACCCACTCCGAATGGGTAGCAGCCCACCCAGGTACGCATATCTTCGTCAAGACGTGGAGTAGAGGTTATGGCCTGCAATGCGCCGCTCCAACCCATGACCGCCCCCACCTGCCCTTCTTCTACCAATCCCATACCCAGAAGGCCGCATTGGGTATCCGGTCCCGCCACGACTACGGGAATGCCCGACTTGAGGCCCCAATCTGATGCCACGGCTTGGCCCAAAGTACCGAAGGGGCCGCCTCCCACTGACAGGGGTGGCAGCGTAGAAGGGTTCACCCCCAACTTGTCCATCAGGGAAGGACACCGCTCCTTCGTTGTCACGTTTAGAAGTCCTGCTTCCGCCTCAAGGGACGGCTCGGACATAATGACGCCCGTAAGCTTGTAAGCTATCCAGCCTGCTATCGTAAGTATTTTGTGGGTACTATCATAAATCTCAGGACTGTTTTCATGGAACCACTGGAGACGCGCCGGGGCCATCAGCATGGAGGGGAAATGCCCCGTGGTGGCGTAGACCTCCCTGCCCAATTTCTCGTCTATCCTGGCTCCCTCGAAAACGGCCCGCAGGTCTACGTTAGGCCCGCAATACAACTCTTTTTCTTCATCGTCCAGGAACACGACTCCCTGTCGCTGGCTAGTGACGCCAATCGCCGAGACATACTCAGCCTTTATCTTCCCACTGCTCAACACTGTTCCGACAAGCTTGCCCAGGGCATCCAGCACAAGGTCCGGGTTGAACTCCCTAGCAATGTAGGAGCAACCCTCGGACGTGAAGTAGCGCATGGGTGCGCTGGCTGCGGTCAAGGGTCTTCCAAAAGAATCGGTCAACAGGCAATGGATGGCGCTGGTTCCCACGTCCAGAGCAAGGATACATCCTTCCCTTCCATTGAAGGCGGGGCTACCCATGACGCACCCGGACCTTTCGCCAGACTTCGCCATTGACCAGATGGCGCGGTCTTCGGCCCCTTAAGAACCTGTGTATCTCATCCACTATAATCCAGGACTGCTTCTCCACCGTACCATCCGTTGCACCGCCGATATGGGGTGTCAGGATGACATTATCCAGCCCCAGAAGCAGGCTGGACGGCTGTATGGGATGGGTACGGTGGACATCCAGGGCGGCGCCCGCAATATGGCCGGACTTGAGGTACTCTACCAGGGCTTCCTCTTCAATGACGTGATAAGCCGCAGTGTTTATAACGTAGGAGCCTGTCTTCATCATGCCTAGACGACGCCTGTCAAGCATCCTCTCCGTCTCCGAAGTGCCTGCCGTGTGAATAGAGAGGAAGTCAGACGATTCCAGCACCTCCTCAAGAGTGTTCAACATAGCGCCGGCCTTCTTGCTGCCGGGTGTTCCAACGTAAGGGTCATAAGCTACGGTGTGCATCCCGAAGGCTTTACCAAGTCTGGCAACTTTGCGCCCGATGGAGCCTAGCCCTATTATGCCCAGCGTCCTCCCGTGAAGCTCTACCCCCCGCATGGAGATATAGGGTTCTGTGGGGTCCTGCCATAGGCCTCCCTTTACATAGCAGCTAAGACGAGGTATCCCCCTGGCCAGGGAAAGCATGAGGCTAATGGTAAGCTCCGCCACCCCCTGGGAATTCCTGCCGGGGGTGTTTACCACCGCCACTCCATGATCCGTGGCTGCCTCCACATCTATATGGTCCAGGCCGTTTCGGCACGATCCCAGGAGTTTCAACGACCCGGACTCCTGGAATACCTCGTCGAACACGAAGTCTGCTTCGACTACCAATATGCTGATACCTTCCACGTTTATACGATGGGAAAGCTCCAGGGG
>JAGWBG010000024.1:13573-23882 GCA_021296015.1 Dehalococcoidia bacterium
TTCGCGCATGAGGGGCACCCCACTCATCCCACGTCACCGGGTCTTTTGATTGCCATACCCAGCGAAGCGAGGGGCCGGAAATCCGGGCTGGCTGGGGTATTGTTCCGACCGGTGTTACCTTGATTTCGTTTCTTGTTTGGCATCACTTGAGATTCCTCACTACGCTTCGCTCCGTTCGGGATAACACGCCGGGGGGCTAGGTCGGGGTTGAGACTGTGGGCAGCAGGCTCATCATCCACGTCCGTGCCGTAACCATGTACTTTTCACGCTTGCTCAGGCTCACCCTTCCATCGAATACGTTAAAATCCCGTGCCTCGATTCTGTCCAGAATGTGGCTATAAATCTGCCCTATGACCGCCGGACATGCCCTGGACCGGGGAGACAGAAAGGGCAATAGCTTGAAGCCGCTGCCGAAATATTGCCTGGCCCTTTGAGCCTCGAACTCCATGAGTCCCCGGAAGTTCCGGTTGAACTCCTCGCCCTTGAGTTCCTCCGTCGAGTATCCGAAATCTCTCAGGTCGTCCAGGGGCAAATAGATACGGTCCCTTTCCAGGTCCTCCTTTACGTCTCTCAAGATGTTGGTCAGTTGCATTGCCAGGCCCAGGTCAATGGCGTACTCCTTCGCCTTGGGGTCAGAGTAACCGAATATCTGGATGCAGATGAGACCCACCACCGATGCTACCTGATAACAGTAGGTACGCAGTTCTCCGAAATCCCGATACCGGGTCTTGGTAAGGTCAGTTTCCACCCCTGAGACCACTTCCTGGAGGTACTCCTCAGGGATGTCGAAGGTGCTGGCGGCGTGGGAAAGGGCGGTGAAGACCGGGCCATCGGGACGGCCCTCATAGGCCGTGGATAGCCTCCAGCGTAGCTCTGCAAGAAGCCGCAGCTTCTCGTCGGTGGGAATATCCTTATCGGTAGCGTCGTCACATAGGCGGCAAAAGGCGTAGGCGGCATATATGGCCCTTCGCTTTTTGCGAGGCAGGGTTATGAAAGCGTAGTAAAAATTCTTCGCCTCTCGCCGGGTGATAAGGCGGCATTGCTCGTAGGCCACCTCTAGCTGTGGGACGGTGTTGACCATCACTCACCCCTGTTCACTCTCCCAATATCTGGATTACCACCTCTCTGGGACGCGGGTGGTCAAGCTCTATCAGGAAGATGCTCTGCCAGCGCCCAAACTGCATAATCCCGTCAACTAGCGGTATGGACTCGCTGGTCCCCAAAAACAAGTGCTGGCAATGGGAGTGGCCGTTGGGGCACTCGTCCTCGGTCATGTTGACCGTGCGCACTGTAAAGTCGTTGTGCCGATACTCGCCGTCGCGAGGAGACATGCGTTCCAGGAACTGCTCCATGTCTTGCAGGAGGAGGGGTTCGTGCTCGTTTATCTTGATGGCCGCGGTGGTATGTCTTGAGAAGACTACCACAAGGCCGTTGAGCACCCGGGACTCCGACACACACTCCCGCACCTGTTGAGTGATGTCAATGAATTCCGGGGCCCTCGTGGTTTCCACCTTTAGACAGTGCAACTGGGTTTTCATAGTACCCCTCTCATCCTTAGATTTACTGTTCCTAGCCGGGTCGCGCCTCATCCGACGGTTTCCGATTCCTGATGAGCCTTCGATACCTTCCCAGGGCTATAAGCGGCCATGAGTTGCGGTACATGTGGTAATTAATCATAAACCCGGCTGGCATCTCCAATCCCTGGTATTCGGGATCTCCGGGTTCGGGGAGCTTTTGGAACCTCTGGCCCACGCCGTATCCCGGGAAGCCCGTACCGGTGAAGTAAGGCTCGTCCCAGGAACCATCCTCCTGCTGAGTATCAGCCAGGTATCGTATTCCCCTCTCGGTGGACGGGTTGTTTACCTCTCCGGCGGCAATCAGGGACATGATTGCCCATGCCGTCTGGGACGCGGTGCTGGGACCCACACCCTGAAGCGACGCGTCCACGTAGGAGCCGCAGCTTTCCCCCCAACCGCCGTCCGGGTTCTGATGGGCAACCACCCAATCAACAGCCTTGCGTATGTAGGGTTGGCTCATATCCTCCCCGATGGCTTCCAGGGCTGGCAGGACTGCTCCGGTCCCGTAGATATAGTTGACCCCCCACCTTCCAAACCAGGGGCCGTCTGGCTCTTGCTCGTCCTTGATGTATTTGCAGGCACGCTCTATGGGCGGGAAGTCTCCTCTATACCCCAGCTTTCCCAGCATCTCCACAACATGGGCGGCAACGTCTACGCTGGGCGGGTCCAGGGTCTCTCCAAAGTCTGAGAAGGGAATCTTGGCGGCGTAGCTTCTGTCGTTGTCTTTATCGAAGGCGGCCCATCCCCCATTTTTACACTGCATGGCCAGCGTCCATCTCACGCCCCGCTCGATAGCCTGAGACCTCCATTTCTCATCCGTTCCGTCTAGGCGGGCCATGTCAAGGGCCATGATGACCTCGGCGGTATCGTCCACGTCCGGGTATATGTCGTTCTCGAATTCGAAGGCCCATCCTCCCGGCTCGGCATCTCTGACCTTAACCTGCCAGTCGCCGCCCGAAAGTATCTGCTCCTTCAGCATCCACCGGGTAGCTTTCTGAATGGCAGGACTGCTGGGGTCCATACCCGAGTCCAGAAGGCCAATCATCACCAGGCAGGTGTCCCACACAGGAGAGACGCACGCCTGGAGTCGCCAGGTGTCGCCCTCCTGGATGGCGAATCCCTCGAACCCCTCGAATCCTTGCTTCATTGCCGGGTCGTCCATGGTATAGCCCATGTGCTTGACGGCGATGAGGGAGTAAACCCACGGCGGCTGTATGCCGCCCCAGGAACCATCGGCTTCCTGGTGGGAAATCACCCACTTCATGGCCTCCCTGATGGCCCTCTTCCGTACCGGATTGACCGACACCTTGTGGTAGAGGCGAAGGAACTTATCGGCGATATGGAGGCCCCCTCTCCAGGTGAAAAGCCCCTTTGGTCTCGGAAGGGAGTAGTCAATGCTGTCCCTCGGTTCCGGGTAGAGGTCGTCAATCTGTGCCCACTGGGGCACGGGACACAGCGGCCTCTCGTTAAGGATGATGGTAATGGGGACGATGGTCGCCCTGGCCCAGCTGGAGAACTCGTAGATGTTGAAGGGGACCCAACTGGGAAGATAGATAAGCTCCGGGGGCATCATCGGAGTGCCATTCCAGTCCCACTGACCGAACAGGGACAGCCATATCTTGGTGAAGATTCGTGCCTTGGGCACGCCTCCTTTGGACAGGATGAACTCCCGGGCCTTGCGCATCTCCAGCCTATCGGGCGACACGCCCGCGAGCTTGAGGGCGAAGTAGCACTCCACCGAGGTGCTTATATCTCCAGGCGCGCCGTAATACTGGCCCCAGGAGCCGTCATCCTGTTGCTTGGTCAGTATGTAGTTGGCCACCATACGCCAGCGGTCCCGGTCTGCCACACCCAGAAAATGGGTGAGGAGCAGATATTCTGCCTCCATGGTGGGATTGGACTCCAACTCGCCCCACCAGTAGCCATCGGAATACTGGACGGAGAGCAAGTACTCCTGGCTACGTTGGATAGTCCTTTCCATCGCCTCCAGAATGTCCTGTTTTGCTTCAATATGGGCTTCAGCCATGCCGTTCCCTCGTCAAGCTTATACTGCTGAGTCGCCTATGACCGTCGTCATCGGTCTCAGGATTACACGCCCTTCTCCCGTTGGGAGATGGGTCGGGGTGAGGAGCGTTTTCAGAGCAGCTATGCGTACCCATAGTCCCGAAACCACTTCACGGCCTTCTCCAGAGCGCCTTCCACAGGACTCTGGGGCAGCCCAAGCTCTCTTAGCGCCTTCTCACAATTCACATACATAGGCTTTCTGGAAATCCTCAAGCCTTCAAGCGGTATTGAGGGCTTCCTGCCCAGCAATTTGCCCTCAATATACTCATCCACGTATCCCGCTCCTATCGCCACCCACATCGGCAACTTTAACTTTGGGGCCTTTCTCCCCGAGACCCCTTCCATGAGCTTGAACGCCTGGGCCAGCGTCATGTTAGCGTTACCCAGCAGATACCTCTCTCCCGGCTTGCCCTTTTCCATCGCCAGAACATGGCCGACTGCCACGTCTTCCACGTCCACCAGGTTCATCCCCGTGTTGATGTAGGCCGGAACACGTCCCCGGGCGAAGTTCAGCACCATCCCGCCGGTGGGAGTGGGCTTCACGTCCCAGGGACCTATGGGGGCGGTAGGGTTGACTACCACGACCGGCAGTCCACGATGGACCATGCCCAAAGCCTCCCGCTCCGCCATGTACTTGGACTTTTTGTAGTGGCCCACCAAATCCTTGTGGGACGGCGTCATCTCTTCAGTCCCTACGCCCCCTTTGGGTATGCCGATGGCGGAGACGGTGCTGGTGTACACACAACTGCCGACTCCGGCCTTCAGTGACTCTTCGAGGACAACCTTGGTGCCAGTTACGTTAATCTCGTATATGGCTCTGGGGTCCGGCGTCCAGAAAGAGTACAGAGCGGCACAGTGTACCACTACCTGGCAATCCTTCACAGCCCGAGAGACCGACTCCCTGTCCCTCACGTCTCCCTGGGCTACCTGGATTCCCGTGCCTTCTAGGGTTAACGTGCTGCTGCCCGGCCTCGCCAAAGCCTTTACTTCATAGCCCCTGGCCTGAAGAGTGCGGGCCACATTGCCACCGATAAAGCCTGTCGCGCCGGTAACCAGAACTCTCATATCTACGCATAAACCGTACGGCCGTCTATCGTTGCTATTCTGGATACGAATGATACCCCAAAGCTCGCCAGACTTCGCTGGGCAACTCCGACCTGTTTGGCCAGTTTGACCAATCCGGGCACATATCCCGGCCTTGCTGCCACGTTGGCACCCAACCGGAGCGCGCGTGTTAGAGCACTCTTATGCTCCAGCCTTGCCACAAAGGGCGGCAACTCCTGTTCGGCAGTATCCAGTACCGCCCTTACGCTAAGGAAGGGTATGCCATGCTTGGCGGATGACTGTGCAACCCAATAGTCCTCCATATTCACTACCGATGAAGGGGTGGCGATAGCCAGCCGGCCCTTCTCTTCGGCACCAAGGACGGCTCGAGGCACCGTCAGGCTATCGGCGATGGCGTATCTCCCGGTACCTGAGCTATCCAGCACGTCCTTTGCCAAACCCAGGAGTGAGGCATCCGACTCGATTGGGGAGTCCTCGCCGACAGCGTAAAGCCGTTGTGAGAGCACCAGGTCGCCCGTTTCCAACTCGTCCCTCAGTCCTCCGGCGAAGCCCAGGGACAGGATGCAATCGGGCTTGACAGGCTGGGATTCCAGAAGGGCTGCCATACCCTTCAATGCCATATCCTTGCCCACCCCCGTAACGTGCACCGTCACGCGCCCATCGGTACAGAGGGACCTCAAGGCCGAGACCTCTCGCTCCATAGACGCTACGACAGCCATCGTGATTCCCATGCCACTCTCCACCACCGAGGATGTCTAGGGATGTCTAGCCCGCGGTTATCCCGCTTTTACTGATGGAACCCGCTTTAACCAGTGTCACCCAGTCCTTGGGACTGGAGACGGCATTGAAGATAGTGGCGGACTCGAAGCCACAGTGCATCATGCAACCGGCACAGCGGGGGTCCTTCCCCACGCCATACTTGTCCCACAGGGAACTCTCGAAAAGCTCATCAACGTTCTGGATGTGCTCGTCTGCCAGTGGGTAGCAGGGTTTCCGCCAACCCATCACCGTGTAGGTGGGGTTGGACCATGCGGTGCACTGGTAGTCCCTCCTGCCTCGCAGGAAGTTCAGGTAAAGGGGGTTGTTGTACATCCGCAGCCCCTTAATCTTCTCCTCGTCCAGGATTTCCTTGAAAGCGTCCTGCGACTCCTGACGGGTAAGGAAAATGTCGTGGTCGGGGGCGTCGGTGTAGTCGTAGCCCGGTGAGACCATGCAGCCCTCAACACCCATCTTGGTCATGGTTTGGAACAGGTTATGCAGGTCTTCCACGTCGCATCCGCGAAAAATCGTGGTGTTGGTACACACCCGATAGCCATTGTCCAAAGCTGCCTCTATAGAGCTAATCGCCTTCCGGAACACACCTTTGCGAGCTACCGCCTCGTCATGGCGCTCCTCCATGCCGTCCATGTGGACTACCCAGGAGAGGTATTTGGACGGGGGAACCTTCTTCATAACCCGTTCAAGGAGGATACCGTTGGTGCAGCAATACACGAAATACTTGCGACGGACCAACTCGTTCAGAATCTGGTCTATCTTGGGATGTATGGTAGGCTCCCCCCCGGCTACCGAGACGATGGGGGCAGCGGACGCTTCCACCGCGGCTATCGCTTCCTCTACGGACATCATCTTGTCCATTACCGGCTTATATTCGTGGATACGCCCACAGCCCACACAAGCCAGGTTGCACATCTCCAGAGGCTCCAGCATGGTGACCATCGGGAAACGCTTTCTTCCCTTGAGACGGTTCTTCAATATGTAAAAGGCCAACCTGACGGACAACTCCATTGGCCTGCTTGCTCTCTTCATTTGCTCCTTCCTTTGCCTCTCATCGGACTTCGGTTGCCCCGGCGGTCCCTCCCCTCCACGCTATGAGGCGGGCGTGGGGCTGACTAATACTGTCGCGCCGCGAGAAACTCCACCATCTCTTCGATTTCCCGACGTGCCCAGGATGGCATGGTGACCCGGGAGACCTCCTGAAGGGCAAGGTCCGCCTTCTCACGGGTCATTTCCTGGGCATAATCGGCTACTCCAAGCTCATCCAGCACCGTCAGGACATCCTCCACGTCCCTTTCGTCCAGTTCATCTTTACTGTAAATCTCCACCAGCTTTTGTCTGGCGGTGTCGGCGGCGGTCTCCAGGGCATACACTATGGGAAAGGACTTCTTCTTCCTTCGG
The DNA here is from genome assembly GCA_021296015.1 of Dehalococcoidia bacterium. GTDB lineage: Bacteria > Chloroflexota > Dehalococcoidia > Lucifugimonadales > JAGWBF01 > JAGWBG01. Next base: position 20,455 of record JAGWBG010000024.1, read on the forward strand.
ATGTCGTTGCCCACCGCCTTTCCGGTGGCAGTTTCATCCCCCCAGATGCCCAACACGTCGTCTCGTATCTGGAAGGCCCGTCCCAGGGAACTGCCGCATCGGGCAAAGGCCGCTATGACGTTCTCATCGTTGGAGGCTATCAAAGCCCCCATTTCCAGGCCGCACCGAATCAAGTCGCCCGTCTTGAAAGAAATCATGGACAGGTATTCTTCAAGCTTTATGTCCAGGGTGTCCTCAAAGGATAAATCGAGACACTGGCCCCTTGTCATGTGGAGGTAGCCCCTCGTGAGAACGAAGGACGTGCGCAGGGCCTTCTCATCTGCCACACCCCGCTCAACGAGCCGCAATGCGGTGATGTCGGCAAGGGTCCTCATGGCGTTGCCCGCCACCAAAGCCTGGGGTTGACCCCAAAGGGACCAGACCGTTGGGCGATGCCGCCGCTCAAGGTCTCCATCCTGAATATCGTCATGGATGAGAGAGAAGTTGTGTATGAGTTCCAAGGCTGCGGCAGCCGGGAGCGCCGTTGTCCAGTCCTGGTTCAAGGATTCACAGGCGAAGAGGCAGAGGGTAGGCCGCAGGGCTTTGCGCTGGGATATGGGGACGGACAGCTACTCCCCGGCCTCGCTGGCCCAACCCATGTGGTACTGGAGCATCCGGTAAAGGGGCGTTACGGGATACTCCCCGGCCCGGGTGTCACCCTGTCCCGTGTCCGACAGTGCCAAGCATGGCATGGCAGCCTGCAACTCATCCGTCAGTCCGTCCCTGTAACGGTCGAACATGTTGGGAAGAGGAGCGAGTTGATCACCCTTCAAATTTGTTTTGATAATGTTTGTATTGCCCACGTTTATATGCCGGGTTATTTGGGTAGCGTAAGTATACATCGCAACACGATGCTTGCAATCCTAGCAAAGGCCAGACGTGCTGTCAAGATATTAAGGCTAACTGAATGTGACTAATAATCGTGGTTGGGGACATCTCAGGCAAGCACCAGGGCGACCTTCAGCTTGCACGGGCTTGCATACCTCATCGGCGCTCCATATAATTGAAAGGGAGTTGTAACCGGAGAAGGGGCGGTTAGCTCAGTGGTTAGAGCGCCTCGTTCACACCGAGGAGGCCAGAGGTTCAAATCCTCTATCGCCCACCATTCACTTACCCTGGACAGGGGAGCGGGTATATAATGCGTATGGCTCCTAACGTGTGCCCGGTTGTCCCCTGTATCAAGTGGGCCGAGGTGGCGGAACGGCAGACGCGCTACGTTCAGGGCGTAGTGCCCGTACGGGCGTGTGGGTTCAAATCCCACCCTCGGCACCATCATACATACGTCACGTCAGGCAGCTAATAGCTCACCGAACGCGCTTGTAGCTCAGGTTGGATAGAGCGCATCCCTGCGGAGGATGAGGTCGTGGGTTCGAGTCCCGCCAAGCGCACCACAAATACAAAACGTGCATGATTCACTCTGGTTCTAGCCACCCAACGACACCAAAATTTGAAACACGGACGACCTGTACTCCAGAAGTTTCACTTGTTATTTCGCTGACGCTTTAGCATATCTTCACATTAAGACCCCACCTTCTGGTAAACATTACCAGTTGTTCAAGATATGATTAGCAATTGGTATAGCGCGACGTGCTCCATTTGGGTTACTGGCCGCGAAGAACAACGCAAACATCGGCGCGTTCTTGGAATTCCTGAAAGTCCGCCTGGTAGGCGCAACTTCTGCGAACACAGATTCAAGTCGTTCTGCATAGCGGACTGAGATACCCTCACTAACGTGTTGTCGTTCTTGCTTCGGCTCTTCATCGAAAAACGATAGCTGTAGCGATGGCTCATAAAGAGATTGCCAGTACTGGCGTCCCCCAAATATCCTGTCAAGCCGGTCCTGAAGAACCTGTGATGGCTCATTCCCAGTTGGCATCATGCGAGTTATCGCCATCAAAGGGAATAGAATCCAGCAATCGATCTTCTGGGTCTTCGCTATCGCCTCTACAGTATCCCATTCAACCTCTGTAGCAAACGGGTCGAGGAATACGACGGCGCGGTCAAAATTCTGCAGGTCATGGCAGAATCTTGGTAACTCAGTGTTAGCGTCGCCGTTTACGATGGCGATATTGCGACTAGGGAACTCACTTCTTAGCCTTTGGAGCGACTCGCTACTTTGGGGATCTTTCTCGATAAATAGTAAGCGGTCAAAGGGTTTGTCTTGGACCTGCAGTGCTATTCGTGGAGACGCCCGATGTAGGTCGTTGAAGTCACCATAATCATCCGATATATATTCTGACCCTGGGCTCCAAGATCCCTCACCACCAAAGGCCTCCACATAGAATAGATTAAACGGTTGAGCCTTCAACACAGTCGTGTAAGAGTCAAGATACCGACTGAGTATTTCCAGCTTGTCTCTAGTCCATGGCCCACCAAATGGTCTGTCAACCATAACGTGTTACTTTGTTATCGGCATCTGACGCCATTGCTGACCATCAATAATAGCGGCCTCACCTCCGCTCTTGTTGCGGACTCCGCCAAGCTGCTTTTAGAAGAATGCTACGCCGGCCCAAGTAGATAGATCACGTAGTTCTCGCACCCAATCCAAGTCCATAGGCCTGGCCCGAGGTCCGCTCTCACCACCTACTATCACCCATTGAAGGACACCAGATTCTAGCCAGGGTGTCAGGTCGACCTGTTCGAGCAACGGCTCGGCAGATACGAAACGTACTGGCGCTGGGATACGCGACAATACAGCTATTCGAGGGGCATATTTTTGATTTTCTACTGATGTACCTATCCATACACTTGCTGGCCAGCCCATTGGAAAGTGCCGCTCATATCTAATCCACCACGCTACAGCCCGCCCAGGTCTCTTCGTCAAAACCTGGAATATATGACCATATTGGCGAGAAGCTTCCTGCATTACTGAGAAAACCTCATACGTGAAGTCAAATGGAACTCGCGGATGAAATATGTCGGCCATGCTGTTGACGAAGACACGCCTCGGCTTTTTCCATGACATCGGTATATCGAGGCGTTCTGGCATCAGCCGAATGTCATCCGGCTCTGTTTCATATCCAGGGACAGTCATAGCCTTAAGTCGAGGGTACAGCGCGAACATATAGCAGTGATCGCAGCCGGGAGACACACGGGTGCAGCCAGTCACCGGGTTCCAAGTCTCGTCTGTCCACTCTATCGCCGAGGACATGATGATTTACCCTTTCATCAAATTGCTTATATGCCCACTAAGTCAGCATATCACAATGTACATATGTTCTTCCATTTTGAGCGTGATGTCAACACAGTTAAATTTGCAGTTGCAATTGCACCCATCACCAACCCTCACTGAGAAGCTAACTTCCCTATCTGAACCCCATCACTATCTATCCGAGAGTACACGGGCTAGGCCGTATGGTTATACCGTAGAAGACCCTCAGCAACTTGGC
>JAGWBG010000324.1 GCA_021296015.1 Dehalococcoidia bacterium
CATTTTGCTGGCGATAGGTATCAAGATTTGCACCCACGGTAAGCTCGTTCAATATGGCAACGTAGCTCAGGGGCAGAGCGGGCGCTTCATAAGCGCTAGGTCGTTGGTTCGAACCCAACCGTTGCCACCACCGACACCCCCGGAACAGATGCGGTATTCCCAGCCCTGGATCTTGCACGCCCATGGTATAGACTTGTGCACTGGGTTAACCTGCCTCACAGGGCAGCTCAACACGTCCGGGGTGCTTCCCCACTGTCACCCCAATACCTTCTCCGTCGCCCTCGCGAAAGCGAGGGGGTCTTGTACAGTTTGGTATGAGTGTCTCTGTGGTCGTCCAGGAAGGACGTGGGATAACCGGCCAGGGCAATTGAAAGCCCCTGACGCAAGCTTGACAATGGCGAAGCGGGTGAGTAAAAAGTGAGACAGACGGAAGAAAAGTGAGGAGGACGACATGCGCGCAGTTGTCTATGAAACGGGGGGAGTAGAGGCCCTTCAAATACAGGAGATTCCCGACCTTCAGCCGGGACCCGGTGAGGTATTGGTCCGGGTGCAAGCCTGCGCCATGAATCACCTGGACGTATGGGCTACCAAGAACCCTGCGGAGCGGCGCTTCGGTGGGCCGAGAATCATGGGTGCCGACGTTGCCGGGGTAGTGGAGAGCCTTGGCCCCGGTGCCGCTGGGTTCTCCCCCGGAGACCGTGTCCTGGTATCTCCTGGTACCAGTTGCAGGCAATGCCAGAGATGCCAGATGGGTATGCACTCCGATTGCACCCAGTACAAGCTTCTGGGCGTGGGCCTCGACGGCGGCTACTCGGAGCTTATGCGTATCCCGGACACCTATCTGACACACCTACCCGACAACATCAGCTTCGAGGACGGAGCATCCATCCCACTGGTGTTCATCACCGCCTGGCGGGTCCTGGTGGAGAAGGCCAGGGTCCGGCCGGGAGAGTGGGTACTGGTCAACGCCGCGGGCAGCGGTGTTGGTATCGCCGCCATTCAGATTGCCAGGCTCTTTGGTGCTCGCGTTATCACCACGGCAAGCACCGAGGTCAAGCGAGGGAAGGGCCTGGAGCTGGGTGCGGAGTGGGCGGTGGAGTATACCCAACCCGGCTGGCCCCAGGAAGTGGTGCGCCTGTGCGATGGCCGGGGTGCGGACGCCGCCATTGACAGTGTAGGGGGCGACACCCTCCAGAAGACCCTGGACGCAATGGCCCCGGGAGGCCGGGTAGTGAACTGCGGCAACACGTCCAGTGGAGACTGGAACCTTGACCTGACCACGTTGCGTTCCCGCAGGCTGTGGCTAACGTCATCCTTTATGGGCAGCAATAGCTATCTGCACGAGGTCCTGAAGTTCGTCGAGACCGGGCAAATCAAGCCGGTGATTCACGAGGTGTTTCCCTTTGAGCGGGTGCAGGAGGCCCATCGCGCCATGATAAACCGGGACAACTTCGGCAAAATCGTGCTGACTTGGTAGGTTGCAGTGGAGGCAAAGCAGCCATCCCGCTAGAAGGAGTAAGGTATGAGCAGCGAGACCGAGTACACAGTCGGCCAGTTTATGGAGGACGTCAAGGCCATTCTGAGGGAGAAGGGCTCTACCGATGAGGGGTTGAGCGAGATAGCCCAACGGATGCAGGTACTAAGCTCCCGTAGTGACCTGCTTGAACAGGGACCGATACGGATAATACCCCCCGGCAGAGAAGCACTGGAGGTCTGCGACCTGTATTCAGACCTGGACGATACCCTGATTCTGGCCGATGCCAGGATCGCCCATGAGCACCCGACCACACCCCACAACCACAACACCTGGGGAGTTATATGCCCATACAAGGGCAGTATTCACTATGAAGGGTGGGAGCGGGTGGACGACGTCTCCAAGCCGGGATCCGCCGAGCTAAAGCTTCACGTCAAGCAAGACCTGGAACCGGGTGAGGCCCTCTACTGGTTGCCCTATCCCAGGGACATACATCGCCAGCAGGCCCACGACGAGCAGGGTTGGGAGATTTTCCTGATGGGGAAGGGCACCCAGGGAACGTCTCTCCTGCACTTCGACCCCGATCAGCTCAAAGTGTGGGACGTAGCCCCCGGCTAGGACACCTCCCTACAACTAACGTCATTCCGGCGAGAGCCTGAATCCTGGATGTTCTTGGCGGGGCATCAGCTAGGGAGTCAAGCCTTTTCACCCCC
>JAGWBG010000325.1:0-2143 GCA_021296015.1 Dehalococcoidia bacterium
CTGGAATGTCGACCTACTCAGCTCCAACCCCTCGGACCTGGGAGGATTCAAGGAGATAGTCCGCGAGGTACGAGGTAAGAGGGCAATCAGCCGGCTAAAAATCGAGCGCGGTGCCCACCGTGAGCAACGCGTGCCCATTACCGAGGCATCCGGCAGGCTCCACACCTCCACCGCTACCGTCGCCGTCCTGCCCGCAGTAGATGAGGTAGACGTTCAGATAAACCCGGAAGATATACGGACTGACATCTTCCATGCCAGCGGACACGGGGGTCAGAACGTCAACAAAGTGGCTACCGCCGTGCGCATAGTCCATATCCCAACGGGAACCGTCGCTGTTTGTCAGGACGAACGGTCCCAGTTCAAGAACAAGCAGAAAGCAATGGCAATCATACGGGCGCGCTTGTATGAGGCAGAGCAACTCAAGCAGGAGGCCGCGATAGTCACGGCTCGTCGTGCGCAGGTAGGGAGCGGTGAGAGAGCCGAGAAGATACGGACTTACAATTTCCCCCAAGACAGGATTACCGACCACCGCATAAGCACGTCGTTCCACGGAATTGAGCAAGTGCTGGACGGAGACCTGAACGAGGTCGTCGAAGCCCTTCTAGCGAGAGAACAGGCCTATCTTCTCGTCGATGCCCTGTCATAGCTCTCATCCTGATTCGTTTCCGATTCGTTTCCGGCATGAGCGCGGTTCTGAGGCCAATTTCATGGCAGACTCGCCCACCCTGAGGCGTTTGCCACACAGCTGTCCGGGTAACATTCCTTCTCAACGTCAACCGAAGTGGGTGAAGTAGGTACTATGGTTGCCCTTGGCGTAGTCATACGTCAGACCCAGGAAACTCTTGAGTCGGCAGGCATTCCCGACGCTCGACTGGAAGCCGAAATACTCCTCATTAACATCCTTCAAGTACCAAGGCATCGAATCTACGCTTTCCAGGAACAGGAGTTGACCTCCCCCCAGGAGAAACTTCTTGCCCAATGCCTGGAGCGCCGCCTGAAGCGGGAGCCTTTGGCGTACATATTGGGTCACAGGGAGTCTTACGGCGTGGACCTGGCGGTCAGACCTGGGGTGCTAATCCCACGGCACGAAACTTAGCTTCTCATAGAGCAGACTTTGTTCCTCTCTCTGATACACATGGAAGGTGGGCAGATGGTGATTGCCGAGCCGGGCACAGGCTCAGGCGCTATCTCAATCAACCTCGCCATACATTTGCCCATGGCCAGGATATATGCCACCGAGTTGTACCAGGAAGCTGCAGAGGTGGCGAATTATAACATAAACAGACACAACGTAGCCGACAGGGTGACACTTCTGCAAGGCGACCTCCTGGAGCCTATACCGGAAATGGCTGACATTATCGTGGCTAACCTTCCTTACATATCAAGTGATGTGATACCCAATCTACAGCCTGAAGTCCAATGGGAACCACGAGAAGCACTGGACGGAGGAGTTGACGGACTGGACATCATAAGGCGGATGATGCATCAGGCCCAGCACAAGCTCAAGCAGAGCGGAGTGATAATCCTGGAGATTGATCCCGCTCAGGTGCAACCCCTGGAGGAGCTTGCCCTGGAGATTTTTCCCGGCGCTAATGTCAGTGTGGAGCAGGACCTTGCACGCCTCGACCGGATGCTCATAATAGACCTGAGCATGTCCGAAGACTGAACCCATGTATACCGCGACCAACCCCTTAGTCCTTGCTCTCCACCCTTCATTGACACTCCATCAGGGCAGGTTATAATTAGCTCAGTCACAAGAAGTATGCAGACCACAGCGTCTCAACAATTCATTTCGGCTACAGCAGTCTGGAGCCTTACGATTTGCTGGTCAAAAACGGTCGAATAGCCGACGGCTCCGGTATGCCATCGTTTCACGGTGACGTGGCGGTAAAGAACGGGAAAATCGTAGAGTTGGGCAAACTGGGTACCTCGGCTAATCGTGTTATAGATGCCGAGGGTCTGGTAATATCTCCAGGATTTGTGGACAATCACTGTCACTACGACGCACAAGTGACCTGGGACCCGATATGCAGCTTCTCCTGCTATCATGGTGCGACTACGGTGGTAATAGGGAACTGCTCCCTGTCCCTGGCACCGGTGAGACCCGGGACCGAAGAACGGCTCTCGGAGTTCTTGTCTTATG
>JAGWBG010000325.1:2382-2734 GCA_021296015.1 Dehalococcoidia bacterium
CAAGCCGTATTGATTCCGGCGGTCTGGGCTGCCGAAGAAGAAATTTTCGCCCTTGCCGATGTTTTGAGAGAGCTAGGTACAGGTATCGTACAAAGCGGGGGCGGACGAGCGGCAGAAATAAAGAATCGCCTAATGAGCAGACTGTCCGAGGCAACCGGCCGCCAGGTATTGTACAACAACCTGGGCCAGACAGCCCGCAAGCCCAACGAGTGGAAGGAACTCATGGCAATCGTGGACGAGACCTCCGGTGCGGGGATACGGGCTTATCCCTTGTGCAGCCCAAACAGCACCACCCAACGCTACACCATGAGGAACTGCCAGCAATTCCGAGGCATCCCCACCTGGCATCCTA
>JAGWBG010000326.1:0-349 GCA_021296015.1 Dehalococcoidia bacterium
TAAGCCTGGGTAGCTCTTTCTTCGCTACGCCAATGTCGTTTACGTCTACCCGGAACACTTGCCCCCCACCCTGACCCTGGCTTACCATTGATTTCACCCAGGGGATGCCGGCCAACTGTTTCGCCATGGGACCCGCGTCCTCCTCGAACTCCATCTCAAAGACCGACCCACCTTGCCGGGAGCGTAGCTCGTCTATGGAGCCGGTGGTCACCAGCTTGCCATGATTGATAATCGCCACCCTGTCGCACACTCTCTCTACGTCGGCCAATATGTGAGTGGAAACGAACACTGTGGTCTGGCCTTTCAGGGAGAGAATGGTTTCCAGCATGTCACGCCGCCCCATGGGGTC
>JAGWBG010000326.1:376-2166 GCA_021296015.1 Dehalococcoidia bacterium
CGCTTGCGCCAGCCCAAGGCGCTGCTGCATCCGCCGGGAGTATCCCTTTACCTTTCGGTCCGCGGCATCGGTCAGATTGACCCTATCAAGAAGGTCCACGGCACGGGTCTTGGCGTCCCTGAAGCCAAGTCCGTATAGCTCTCCGGTAAAGTGAAGGAACTCCAGTCGCGTTATCCAACCGTAGAAGGCGGGGGACTCAGGAAGATAACCGAATATAGACCGAAGCTCAAGAGACTTGCCCGATACGTCCTCTCCCGTCACCCAGACATGGCCTCCCGTGGGGTCGGTCAGGCCGGTGAATAGCCGCAGGGTTGTGGTCTTTCCCGCGCCGTTGGGGCCGAGGAAGCCGAATGCCGCGCCCCGCTCGACGGTGAGGTCAAGAGAGTCAAGGGCTAGAAACCTGCCGAAACGCTTGGATAGGCTCTCGCAGCGTATTGCTTCCATACGATGAATATTACCACCTACCGAGCTTATCTGCCAATCCACCGGGGTTTGCGTTTCTCGGCAAATGCCTTTGGCCCCTCTATGGCGTCTTCGGTCAGAAGAAGCCGTTCATACATCTGGTATGTGAGGGGCATGACTTCTTGTGCTCCCATGTCAAGACCTCGGTAGGTAGCTTCTTTGAAGTATTTGAGGGAGAGAGGGGCATTGGCGACAATCCTCTCAGATAGGGACATAGCCTCATCCATGAGCCGATCGCCGGGCACCACCTTGTTGATGAACCCCATCTCGCAAGCCCGTTGGGCGGTAACGGGGTCAGCGGTCATAACCAGTTCCATCACCGCTGCCATGGGCATGAGCTTGGGCAGCGTGACGGCAAATGGCGGAAGGAGTCCCACTCTGGGCTCGGTTATGCCCAGCATGGCTTCCTCAGCCGCCAGCCGGATGTCGCAAATCTGAGCAATCATCCAACCTCCCGCTAGAGCGTAGCCGTTAACGGCGGCTATGAGGGGTTTCCAGGTCTGGGGCCACATGTAAGGGCTTTGAGTACCCATACTGGCGCTGGCCCTGGCCTGGACGCCTGCTGCGTTGTCCGCCGCTCGCTCCTTCAGGTCCCGCCCGGCGCAGAAGGCCCGGCCTGCTCCCGTAATGATTGCTACCCTCGCATCGTCATCCTCGTCATAACGCAGTATGGCTCCCCCGAGCTCGCCCCGGAGTTGGCGGTTAATCGCGTTCAGCGAGTCCGGGCGATTGAGGGTGATAACAACCGTATGCCCCTTCTTCTCGTAGAGAACGGCCTCGCCTGGTTCGGTGAAGTTCCCCTGAGTCCAAATGTCTACCGATACCATGGTCTCCCTCCAGGTGAATTTCTGTTCCGGGCTTTCCGATGAAAAGACCCTTCGTCATACCCGCCCTTCCAAGTCATTCCCGTGAAAACGGGAATCCACAGCTCCAGTACCCCTAGTCTCCCGATTTTGCGAGAGAGACGATGTGATGGCAAAGGTTATCAGGCATAGGGTCCCAGGTACATGCCGCCCAGGACGTGGACGTGTCCATGCTCCTGACTTTGCATCCCGTCATGGCCGAAGTTGGAGAGAATGCGATACCCGCCTGAGCAGAACTGTACCCCCATATCGGTTGCCACCCGGCCTGCTTTGGCTATCATCCCGCTGCCCCATAGCTCCGTCTGGGTCATGTGGCTTTTGGGCATCACGAGCAGCATAACCGGCACCCACTGAAGCTGATTGTCTATAACGATAATCTCGTCGTCCTCGTAGCGTATGTTCGAGGGCGACCTTCGAGCCACTATCTCACAGAATACGCAGCCTGCCTTTTGCGTCATTCGGTTC
>JAGWBG010000025.1 GCA_021296015.1 Dehalococcoidia bacterium
ATCTGAAGCACCGCCGCAACATGGGAAGGTGGCGTGCTGATGATGAGATCGGGGCCATAAACCTTATCACACCTCAGAAGCGTGTCGCCGCCGCCGGACTTGTGCGCAGTGGCCGAAGCGTGTCCCTGAGCAGAGAGTTCCCCACAGTGCCAGGCCCGGGGAACGTGAATCCCGCCCATCACTGGATGCGCACAGTCGCTTTCGGCACGGGGGGTGCTGCGATGGACTACTACGGAATCTTCTATCACGGCAACATCGCAACTCACATTGACGCCCTGTGCCACATCTGGGACGAGCACGGCATATACAATGGACGTGACCCGGACAGCGAGATTACCTTCGACGGGGCCAGGTTTGGGGGTATCGAAAAGTGGAGCGACGGCATTATCACACGGGGTGTGCTGATTGATATACCCAGGCACCGGGGAGAGCCTTACGTTACCCAGGAGCGCCCGGTCCACGGCTGGGAGTTGGAGGATGCCGCCAAGGCCCAGGGGGTGACTGTGGAACCCGGCGATGCCCTGGCAGTCTACTGCGGCCGAGAAGCCTGGCAGGATGTCCACCCGGACACCCCATACGCCACCATGAGGTTTTCACGCTTCCTGCCTTCCCTTCTTACGGGACAACGACGTGGCGGTGCTGATCTGGGACATGATGGACGCCAACCCCCTTGGGTACGATGTTCCCTTCACCGTCCACGGGGCAATCTATGCCTACGGAGTGGCGCTCCTGGACAACGCTTTGCTGCAACCCCTGGCAGAGGCCTGCGCAGAGGAGGGGCGGTACGAGTTCATGCTAACGGTCAACCCCCTCAGGGTGGTTGGAGGCACGGGGTCTCCCGTCAACCCCGTCGCCTTGTTCTAGCCAAGGACCGAGACTGAAGCCATGCCGCGACGATACGGGGGATAATTGCAGCTAATGAATGGAGGCAGGGGAAATGACGACGGAGGTTACAGGGCTAAGTATAGGTGGCGGCAGGAGCACCAACGACGATGAGATAATCGCCGTGACCCGCAGGGCCGATGAACTGGGGTACGACACCGTGTGGACGGGTGAGGCCTGGGGTCGGGACGTTTTTACGGTGCTCACCATGATTGCCTGTCATACCAGCAGGCTGCGCCTGGGCACGGGGATAGCAACGGTGTTCAGCCGCACACCATCCATGATAGCCCAGAGCATCGCATCCCTGGACGTAATCTCCAAGGGCAGGGCCGTGCTGGGTCTGGGGACCAGCGGGCGGCTGGTTGTGGAAGGGTGGCACGGGCTCAAATATGAAAGGCCCCTGGAGAGGACCCGGGAGTACATTGAAATCATCCGCATGGCCCTGGCCGGACAGAGAGTGAACTACCAGGGGCGGAACTTCGAGCTAAGCCGATTCCGCCTTCAATTTTCGCCCGTGCAAGAGCGCATACCCATTTTCGTGGCGTCACTGGGCCAACGGAATATGGCCCTCACGGGAGAGTTGGCAGATGGCTGGCTACCTACCTGGGTGCACGTTGACCACCTGCCCGGTATGAAGGCCCAGCTAGGGGAAGGCGCCGCAAACGCTGGCCGCAGCGCGGGTGATTTGACTGCTGCCCCTCAGATTATGTCCTACGTCACGCGAAACGCCGACGATAAGGTGGAAGCACGGCGTCTCCTGAGCGGACACATGGCCTACTACGTGGGCGGCATGGGGACCTACTATAACGACCTGTTCCAACGTTATGGCTATGGAGAGGAGGCCCGGCGTGTCCGGGAGGCCTGGGCATTGAATGAGCGGGAGCGGGCGGCGTCCATGTTCTCCGATGACATACTGGACAAGCTCACCATCTGGGGCGACGTTGAGGAGTGCCGCGATAAATTGGCGAAATATAGAGAGAACGGGGCGGATATGCCCGTCATTGGGTTCCCTCACGGATGTCCTCTGGATGCCTCCATTCGCACCCTGGAGGCCCTGGCCCCTCGGGACTAGTATGCCCTCCCCGGTAACGCTTGATGCAAATTAACAACTCAGGTTCTTTTCCTGACCTGCCTGTCGGCAGACAGGCGGGTGAATGGATTGCTAGACCAGACCCAGTCGTCATTCTGGCGTAGGCCAGAATCCAGTGCGTTGAGGAATAGATTCCCGCGAAAGCGGGATCGTCGGAGGGACGGATATATTCACATGGACAACCTTGTATATGAAGAGGGCAAGTGAACCTGACTCGTTGGAATAGTATGGCCGTATCGGTCCTTTTGATTGGAGCGATTGCAACCCTGGCCTGTGCTGCCGAAGGCGCGACACCGACGGCTACCACAGTCCCGACTCCCCTTGATACGGTGCGCCCCACGCCTACACCCACTCGTGTACCAACGGCAACACCTACAGAGCAGCCCACCTCCACACCGACTCCCACGCCCCGGACACTCAGTTGCGGTGATACCATTACCTCCGACACCGTGCTTGCCAACGACCTCACCTGCGGTGAGGGTATAGCGCTGATTATTGGGGCCGACGACATCCGGCTGGACCTGGCCGGACACACCCTCAGCGGCCCCGGTCGCGGGCCCTGGGTATGGCCCAGAAGGGCTACAACCAGCATCGCGGTATTCGCCGGGAGAAGGACAGGTGTGTGGATAGGGAACGGGAATGTAACCCGCTTCTCTACAGGGGTCCTGCTGGAGGGCACTACCGACAGCGAGGTCAGCTTGCTGGCAGCTACGGATAATTTCTACGGGATTTATCTGATAGAAGCCACGGAGAACCGAATAACCGACAACTTTGTCAGGAAAAACACCTATGGCATTCATCTACAGATGTCCAACAGCAATTTCATAGTTGGCAACGAGAGCTTCAACAACCTGTACCAGAGTCCTGGAGGATATGGATTGAACCTCATCCTCTCAGACGGCAACGAAGTGCGGGATAACGTTATGGAGGCCAACGTCAATCAGGGAATCTGGATTGTCGCTTCCAAGAACAACCTGATTTTCCGCAACGACCTCATCAATAACAGACCTAACGGCATGGACGAAACATCCCAGTACATGAGACTCGAAGAAACTGTGGAAGATGGCCGCGAAGAAGTGCCTGAGGGTCTTCTTTCTCCCATGGAAATGGTAGACCGCCTGGTGGCCGCAACAGGAGCCAACGAGTGGTATAATAGTGACCTGAAAGAGGGGAATTACTGGTCCGACTACGAGGGAGTGGACGCCGACGGGGACGGCATCGGGGACACGCCCCATCTCATTTCAGGAAGCAGAGAGGCCGAGGACATCTACCCATCCGTCAACCCTTACCGATGATCTGAAGCCTTCGCAAAACTCTCTGTCATTCCAACCTGCGCCGGAATCCATCTCCGGACCAGGCCCGATGTAAGCTCTGACCCTCAGAGTGAGGACCATTCTTCTCCCTTCGTGGGCGAGGGAACTTTCCCAAAAGGCTCATGGCCCCCTCCCTTGGCTCGGGGCAGCAATGAAGGGTGCTCAAGGCGACAATCAAAAGACCAGGGAAGGTCGAAGGATATGGGTGCAGTCCAGCTAGACAGATTCAAGTTAGAGGGACATTTGGGGTCCGGCTCGGACTACGAGGCCCACGCCGCAACCGATAGCCGCACAGGCAACCCGGTAGTAGTTAAAAGGCCCAATCCGGACTACATATCCAGAAAGCTGCACCACGGGGTTGACCAACTCTCGGAGAAGCTGATAGAGGTGCATGAGGCCGTTGGGGACTCTACACCCTATGTGGCTCACCTGGTGGGTTATACGGAAACGGCCCCTCATAACGAATACTTTGGGGATTCCTTGAATGAGAGCTACCGTGTCCTGGTTGAGGAGAGGGCAAAGGGCTTTCCCCTGGCGGGTGACATCCGGGACAAGTTCAAAGGCATCCCCATAGGACTGGGACAGAACCTGTTCGCCCTCCACACCCTGGTGCCCCATTCCCACAAGGGTTTCTTCCCGATACATCAACAGCTTATGGACCTGGAGGAGACCTTCCACAATGCGGGCCACCTCCTGCTGGACATGAGGCCCCAGAACGTGTACTTCGACCCCGGTGAGGGAAAGATAACGGTGATAGACATCGGCACAATTCCCACCCAGGGTCCCGCCGCCCAGGGCCGGGCCAGTATGGGGAACCGCCCGGGAGACATCCACGATTTCTTTGCGGAGCTATTCAAGTTCTACGCCACTCCCGATAGCCCCCCCTCCGGCGTCAGAGGATACGGTGAAGCTGCCGGGATGAGGAGCGTGCCGGACTTCGACCAGCAGCTTGACATGATGATTCATAGCTATCTGGGTGTACCCGATATGGGGCTGAAGGAAGCCGCCCTGGGTATACTGCAAAAGGTCCAGAGCCGGGGCTACGCGTCCTTTGACGATTTTCGCAGAGATTTCAACCATCATTTGACCGCTCTGGATGAGCGGAACAAGAGGCTTCCAGACCTGGATGACCTGGTCGGTGTATGGTGTGAGGCTATGCAGATGATGTCGGCTGACTACTGGCGTAAGTTCCTCTTCGACCCCGACACGGACCTGGCGCACTACAGAATAACAACGTAAGCCAAGGGTGCCACAGGCAATGAGCAACTACTCGGTGGACTCGTTTCAAGATAACTCGGCCCACGGTGAGGATGCCTTTCTCATAAGGGAACTGGGCAGCACCGATTCTCTGGACGTCGTCCTTGACGGGGTCACTCAGTGCGAAGGAGGATACGCCAGCAATTTCACGGTATCCGTCCTCCAGGATGCTTCCATTGAAAGCCTGAGCGACCTTATAGATGCCATCGAGCAGGCGAACAGCATCCTCTTCCAGAACGGAAGGGGACGCAACCTTTTGACTACTGTCTCTGCCGCCCTGAAGATGGGTGACGAGCTACACGTTATAAACGTGGGAGATAGCCCCATGTACCTGATCCGGGACGGTGAGATAACCGAGCTTACAACCATCTCGAAATCCAACATATTCCCCGGCAGGGTCAACGGTGCGATGGGTATCAATGGAAGTCTCACCTATGAATATAAGAGCGTGACCATCCGG
The DNA here is from genome assembly GCA_021296015.1 of Dehalococcoidia bacterium. Lineage (GTDB taxonomy): Bacteria > Chloroflexota > Dehalococcoidia > Lucifugimonadales > JAGWBF01 > JAGWBG01. Next base: position 5,003 of record JAGWBG010000025.1, read on the forward strand.
CCACACGACAGGCTGGTCCTCACCACTGACGGGCTTATGAACAACATATTCCCGAAAGAGCTACTGGGCATCGTCGAAAGTTCCGGGTCTCCCCAGGAAGCCGTTTCGGCCATACAAGAGCTTGTTAGCGAGAAACGTAGCCTGCATAAGGGCAGGGAGGACTCCTACGGCACTTTCCGGGAGGACGACCAGACCGCTATAGTCCGGTACTTCGACTGACCAGGTCGCCGGTTGTGCCGACAGGAAAAGTATAGTTCCTGGGGCCTGTTGACGCTAGCAATTCCCCGATAGGGGCTGACAACCTGGACGCCCACATAGAACACCCCTTCTCCGTCATTCTGGCTTTCGCCAGAATCCAGAGTGGGGGTGGATTCCGGCCTGCGCCGGAATGACAGAATGGCAAAGGTCCCGCTCTAACGGCTGCCGGATAATACCTCGGACTTCTCAGCGCCTTGCTCAACAGGCGTTAATTCAACGGATGCTAAAGCTGACTGTGCCATTTCCTTCAGGCACCACTTGCATATCCCCTCTTGCACAGCACCCCGCAACGGTCCGCTGCACCTCGAGCAACGCTCAAATTTCATGTCGAGAAGCCAGCCTAGTGCGCCCATAACTCATCCTCCAGGACTAGTTTTTCCCTTTGCTACCGCCCGAAATAGGGCAGGATTCCCCTTGCGGCAACCCGCATCTGCTCCCGGACGCCGTTCACGTCGGGGGCAATCCACTCGAAATCTATATCCCTTGCTCCGGCCTCTACCTTAGCCTCCACCTCTTTGATGCACTCCTCGGCGGTGCCAGTGATGCAGAGGGCTTGGGCGATGTCCTCGGCGCTGCGCTGGGGTGTGGCGTACCTCTCGCCCACGATGGCGGTGGCGGTGCGCAGCGCCTCCTCCCTTGTATCAGCGACACAGATGGGCTGGAGCAGGCCCCAGTGGAAGCCGGAGAGGTCGCGCCCCCCTTCGGCGGCAACGTCTCGAATGCGCTCAACGCTTTCCCTGAGCCGTTGGGTGGTATACAGGTAGGGATACCAGCCGTCGCCATGCCGGGCGGCCCTGCGTATTGACGGCTCCTCCCGTCCGGCGACCCATATAGGCGGGTGGGGCTTCTGAATAGGGAAGGGCAACAGGGTCACATCCCTGCACTGGTAGTAACGCCCCTCAAAGGTCACGTTCTCTTCGGTCCAGAGACGTTTGAGAAGCCGGAGAATTTCGTTGCCCAGTCTCCCTCGCTCCTCGAAAGGCACTCCGAGAACGTCGTACTCCATCCGGGTAGCCTCCCTCGGCCCGCCGACCCCGACGCCAAAATCCAGGCGTCCCCCGCTAACGTGGTCCAGGGAGGCAACCAGCTTGGCAAGCAGCACCGGATGATAGAAAGGTATGAGCACGATACCCGTGAGCAGGCGGATGTGCCGGGTAGCTCCGGCGGCGGCAGCCATAGCGGGGATGTTCAGCACCGTTGGCCGGGGTGGGTTACCTGCCATCACACGCTCGCCGGTGCCGATGCGGGCATAGCCCAACTCCTCGGCCTCGCGAGCCAGCTCAGGTATAGCCCAAAAGTCCGATTCGGGGATTACGAATGAGCCAAAGGTAGGCCCCGTCTGCGCCATTTTGGCCCCTCCTCGTTTTTATAGAAGGCTGGAATCCTCAGAACTTTGGGGAGAGCGACCCTGCCCTAGCTCACCGTCTGAGCCACCTGACCCAACAGGCGCATGGTGCGGTCTATAGAAGCCTTGCTATCTGCGCCCGCAGAGATGGGCGACACCAGAACTTCGGTGGCCCCGAAGGAGAATAGGTCCTTCAACCTCTCCGATACCCGGTCTTCGTCACCCCAGAAGACGACCGCATCTATCATGGCATCGCTCCACGTGCCGTCCCTGGCTTCCGGGAAGCCCGCACTCCTCAGCATACGCTGGTAGAAGGGCAGTCTCGGGTTCATAATCTGTGCTCGTACGCCGGCTCGTACCTCGTCGGCGTTGGTGTGTACGCAGACGGGAGCATGGGCAATAAGGGGTGGCACGGGCCTCCCGGCCTTGCCTGCACCGGCTTTCAAGGCCGGGAGGCCCTCGTCTCTGAGGTACTCTCCGGGGCATATCCAGCTTATAGCCCCGTCGGCCTCGGCCCCGCATAGCTCAAAGGAGCCGCGTCTGAGGGCTGAAGCCATAACGGGCACGTCAACCGGCTCGAAGATGGTATCGTGAGCCTGGTAATAGGTGCCGCTGAAGTCCACCTTGCCCTGCTGCAACAATGCCTTCAATATCTGCACGTACTCCCTCAGATGTCCCAGTGGCGAATGGAAGTCCATCCCCATGGCCTCCATGCTGGGGCGATGGCTAGGCCCTATTCCCAAACGGAAACGTCCGGGGGCCAGATGAGCGATCACCTGCACCTGCTGCACCATTACCAGGGGATGGCGTGGATAGGTGGGAACGATGGATGTCCCTAGCTTGATTCGCCGGGTCCGCCCAGCAGCAGCAGCAAAGACTGTGAGGCTGTCAAGGCGTGCCCCGCCCGTCGTCATCCACGCGGCGTGGATGCCCAACTCCTCGGCGCGCTCAATCCCGGCCAGGACCTCATCTGCCCTGTTGCCGCTTATGGCCACTCCAACGGTCTTTTCACTCAAACCATGACCCCTCAATCGTATTGCCTATAATGCACGCTCATAACTCTAGCACGACACGACATCCGATACCAGGCTCATCCCACCCACATCATAGCACATCAACAAGACGGCCTTTAAGAATCCTTCGGAAGACGACGTGCCCGCTCTCGCCGGCGCGCTGGAGGCCCGATGGTTGCCATTATAGCCGCGCTGGCCAGGTACAGGGCCAGAATCATCCACCAGGAAGAGACGTAGGAATCCGTGCTATCTCGCATATAGCCAACCAGAGGCGACCCAATGCCGGCGGTGAGAAGGATTATTGGCAGCACGATTCCACGAATCGCCCCCAGAAAGGCACGTCCATAGTAGGCGGCGAAGATGTAGGAGTGGACAATCATGCCGGCACCCACCGAAATCCCGAATGTGATGGTGGAGCCGAACATGTAGAACTCGTTGCTGCCAACCAGCATCAGTCCTATGGCCAGGACGAACCCCAGGTAAGAGGCCATCGCTACGAAGCGCACGGGAAACCGCTCTACCAGCAGTCCGGTAATCAAAGCCATGAGGGCCGCCCCTCCGGCATCGGCGGAGAAAGAAAAGGACACCAACTGGGCATCGAAACCCCGCTCAATCCAGTAGGGAATCCGGTGGAAGCTCGCTCCGCCCTGGGCCACCCCGGCCAGTCCAAACACCAGCATAAGCTTCCAGAAGGTGCCTGTTCCCAGTGCGTCGCTCACCGTCCACGTTACTTCCGGGGCTGGCGCATCCGGCCGCTTGGGCGACCCTGGGCTGTCGGGTATGTACTCCACCGGGTCGCCGTCAACGGCCAGGCCCATGTCTTCCGGCTGGCGACGCAGAAAGAGGGCAGCCAGGGGGATGGCAACTGCCATGAAGGTGATTGCCAGGACCGTCCAGGCCCCTCGCCAGCCCAGATGGTCAATCAAGACTTGTGTGATGGGCACAAGGGCTACTCCGCCGAGTCCCAGGCCCGCGGTCGCCATTGCCAACGCCCGACCTCGTCGCCGCAGGAACCACTTGGCTACCGGCACCGAGGTGATAAGGCTGTTGGGGGCGGTCAGGCCGGTGATACCAATGATTCCAAAGAGCAGCATGAACTGCCAGTATGAGTTGACACGCCCGATGCCCAACAGACAAATTCCGATTATGACGGCAGTGGCCACGATGAGGACCCGAGGACCGTAGCGGTCCACTAGCCGGCCAATGACAAAGCTGGATAGCCCGGCTGCTAGCCCCCGGGTGGTCTGTGCCCAACCGAACTGGCTACGGGACATGTTCAGAGCATCGCCCATTGGCAGAACGAAAAGCCCGAAGTTGAGGGTGCCCGTCGCCATGGTGACAAAGTTTATGACGAACATGGTGGCGACGATTACCCAGCCATAGAATAGCGGTTTCCGAATCACGTGAGTGAGACCGCCTTGGAAATATATTTTGGGGGCGTATATTCGCCTACAATGATAATCCTATCCCTTCCCTTTTGTCTTGTGGCTCGCACCTTGGAGATGAATCTTTAGCCAATAGTCGGCGGTTGCGACCCTTGTCCGGTTGGGATATATCTTGCTAACATAAGAATACTAAAGCGGGGAAATATCAGGCTCCGCAATGACTACCCTCACTGGCTTCACCGATTCGTCGTGAAGAGGGAATCCACCGTGCATATCGAAGGCGAACTCTTTACAGACATCGTCATCATATTTGTGGCCGCCTTTCTGGGCGGGATGGTGGCCCGGGTCTTGAGGTTCCCCATACTTCTGGGGTTCCTTGCCGTAGGCATGGTCATCGGCCCCCACTCGCTGGAGGTGGTGGGCAACGTTGAAACGGTAACCACCCTTGCCGAGTTTGGCGTCATCCTGCTCCTGTTCGCTGTCGGAATTGAAGTTTCCTTTCGCGACCTTCGCCGGCTGGGAAAGGTCGTTGCCCTGGGTGGACTCGCCCAAATCGTTGGGACCAGCGCCATAGCATACTTCATCGGAGTCCATCTGTTTGGGTGGACCCCGGAGCAAGCCTTCGTCTTCGGGATGGTGGTAGCCCTCAGCAGCACCATGGTAGTTCTGAAGACTTTTACAGACAGGGGCGAGCTGGGTACGGTACATGGGCGCGTTATTACCGGCATCCTCCTCGTCCAGGACCTGGCTTTCATTCCCATGATTGCCATACTGCCCGCGTTGAGCAGCCAGGGAGTCGGGCTGGACCTGGCCGACCTCGGTCTGGGCATACTCAAAGCGACAGTCATATTGGGGCTTATGGCTACCCTTGGGTGGAAGGTTATTCCATGGCTTCTGGACAGGGTGGCCCATCTCGGCTCACGGGAGATTTTCATACTAGCCGTAGTAGCCATCACCTTCGCCACCGCAGCCATAACCCAGTTGGTGGACCTTTCCGCCGCCCTCGGCGCTTTCGTGGCCGGCCTGGTGCTCAGCGAATCGAACTTCGGCCGCAGGGCACTTTCAGAGGTTATTCCCCTCCGCGACACCTTCTCCGCCCTGTTCTTTGTATCTCTGGGGATGCTAACCGACCCTTCCTTCCTGGTGGAGAACTTTGACCTGGTACTGGCAGTGGTCGCTATAGCCATTCTCGTAAAGTTTGCCCTCACCGCCGTCCTGACGCGCAGCTTTGGTTATCTGCCTCATACGGCCCTACTCGCAGGCTTGGGAATGGGCCAGGTGGGAGAGTTCAGCTTCATCCTGACCGACTCCGCCTCAGCTCTGGGTATTGTGAACCAAGACTTCCTGTCATTAGTAGTGGTCTCGGCGGTGCTGACCATGGCGCTGACTCCGTGGATTATCGCCGGTGGGACGCACATGGTCACATGGCTTAGCCGGCGAGTCCATATCCTGCGTCCTTACCGTCTGGGTGACGACAGATCGGAGGAGCGAAGGCCCCAACTGCACGACCACGTCGTGATATGCGGGTTGGGCCGCGTCGGGTCGCTGGTGGCCGATACGCTGAGCGAACAGAATGTGCCCTTCGTCGCCATAGACCTGAACCCCCACTTGGCAACTCGATTTCGAGGGCGCTGGCAATACGGCATCAACGGCTCCAGTAGCAGCGAGTCTGTCCTCGAGGGCG
>JAGWBG010000026.1:0-1344 GCA_021296015.1 Dehalococcoidia bacterium
ATAACTCCCACGCTCACGAGGGCACAGTGGAAGGGAGTCAGCACGAAGAAGGTGGTGCCGAATAGGTTGGTGGGTGGTGTCAGGCCGAAATCCTCTTCGTACTCTGCATGGCCGTCGAGGCACTCCTGGACCAGGGATTCTGGTGTGCACTCGATTACTCGCTCGTGGTTGGCGAACTCGTAGAACTCGAAAGTCTGGAATGCCAGGAAAGTGGCACCCAGAAGGCACGTACAGAGGAGCCATGCCCTGAAGGCTTTCATGTCTCCCCGATTTATGGACGCGTAGGCCAACACCATCGCCATGCTACTCATGAGCAGGGCGAACGTACTTACCGAGGTAGTGGGAATGTCAAAAACGTCCTGGGGAAAGGGTCCTACAAGGCTCTGTCCGCGATATATCAGGTAGGTGGAAATCAAGGCACCGAAGAAGAGGCAGTCGGAGCCCAGAAACAACCACATGAGCATTTTTCGATGGTTTAGTCCTGTAGTAGTTTCCTCTACTACAGCTTCGTGACCCGTTATTGATGGGTCGTGCATTGTATCAGGGCCTCCCTATTTGAGGTTCATTCATCCGACGGGTCCGGTTCCTCGGAGGCCGGCTCGAAGGACCACGCATAGGTGCCAACCAGTGCTATGGCGGTCCCCACTGCGGCCAAAGCCCAGGTAAAGGTTTCGTGAAATATCACTCCATACCCCGCTACCGTCAGTCCTATGGCTATTATCACGGGATAATAGGACAGCCCGGGCATGTGAATACCGTGATGGCCCTCCTGGTGTCCACCTGCGTGCTCAGAGACGGTGGCATGGGTGCTCCGGTCCGCCGTATGCTCCCCATCGGCACCGGCGGTCTCTGCTCCGCCGGCTACGGGAACAGGGGGGCTACCGTGCCCGCCGTTGCCGTACTTCTCTTCCCAGAAGGAGTCTCGGCTGTGTGCCGTCGGAATGGTAGCGAAGTTGTATACGGGCGGTGGTGACTCCAGGGTCCTGCCATCCCAGGGGTCGTTTCCGGCCCGCTCCCCCTTTCGCAGGCTGCGGAGGGCGTTATGCAGGAAGATGAGCATGGATACACCCATGATGAAGGCGCCGGCCGTAGCTACTCCATTCCAGAGGTCCCAGCCCATGCCTGAGTCGTAGGTATGTATGCGGCGCGTCATCCCGTCCAGCCCCAGGAAGTGCATCGGGAAGAAGGTGACGTTCATACCTATGAACATCAGCCAGAAGTGGAGCTTGCCTAGGGGCTCGCTTAACATGCGGCCGGTCATCTTGGGCCACCAGTAGTATGTCCCTGCGAAGATGGCGAATATGCTGCCGCCGAACAGGACATAATGTATGTGGGCGACGATGA
>JAGWBG010000026.1:1486-11454 GCA_021296015.1 Dehalococcoidia bacterium
CCGGTTGGTATGGCTATCACCATGGTGCTGCCGGCAAAGGCGGCGATTGCGAATGGTCCCAGCCCCACGGTGAACATGTGGTGGCTCCATACGCCCCAACCCATGAAGCCGATGATGACCCCGGAAAGGACCACGACAGGGTAGCCGAAGAGGGGTTTTCGGGAGAAGGTGGGCAACACTTCCGAGATAATGCCCATGGCAGGCAGAATCAGGATGTACACCTCTGGATGCCCGAACACCCAGAAGAGATGCTGCCAAAGCACGGGATCGCCCCCGCCGGAGGGGTCGAAGAAGCTGGTGCCAAAGGTGCGGTCGAACAGAAGCTCTATGAGGCCCACGGTGATGACCGGAAAGGCCAGAATGATCAGGAAGGAGGTGACCAGGGTCATCCAGACGAATACGGGCATCCGCATGAGGGACATGCCCGGTGCACGCATATTGATGATGGTAACGATGAAGTTGAACCCAGCCGCCATCGTAGCTGTTCCCAGTATCAGAAGGCCCACCGTGTAGAAGTCCACGCCCCGCCCGGGATTGAAGACCCCGTCCGAAAGGTTGCTATAGCAGAACCACCCGCAGTTGGGAGCCCCGCCCAGGAACCAGCTGCTGTTCAGCAGGATGCCGCCGGTCAGAAATATCCAGTAGCTCAGGGCGTTAAGGCGCGGGAAAGCCACGTCTCTCGCGCCAATCATCAACGGTATCATGAAGTTGAAGAAGGCTGCACTCAGGGGCATTATAGCCAGAAATATCATGCTCAGGGCGTGCATGGTGAACAGCTGGCTGAAGACCTCGGGAGTTACAATATCCTGATTCGATCCCGCAAGCTGCACCCGCATCATGAGCGCCTCTACGCCGGCCAGCAGGAAGAATATGAAGGCTGTGACGCCGTATAGGATACCGATTCGCTTGTGGTCAACGGTAGTGACCCAACTCCACCACCCTTCGTAGCTGGTGGGGCGTCTCAGTGCGCCGGTTATTGTCCTGCTTATGGTTACCATTGCATACCCCCGACCTTACCGGTGAACGGTTTACCTCTTGATTATAGCGTAGTCAGTGCCCCTTTGGCTCACTTCAAGCTCAACAGATAGGCAGCCAGTGCTGAAATCTCCTCATCGCTCAGTACGGCATCCGGGTCTATGTATACGTTTGCCAGTTCGGCCATGCGGTTGCCCGGCTTGACGTCATCGGGGTCGCGCAGCCACTCTATGAGATTCTCCCGATTGAGGTCCATCATCCCCGCGGCCATAGTTGTGCGACCCCCGAAATTGGTGAGGTTGGGGGCGGGAAAGCGCAACTCGCCCCTCTCGAAGGCGTCCTTGAGGGACTGGCGTATTTCAACCGAGGCTGGGCCATCGGTCTTGTGGCACAGGAGGCAGCCACGGCTGGCAAAGGCGGTGAACCCCTTCGCCTCCTCCGTATCTCCTGTCGGAGGGGGACGAGACGCAAGCTCGTGGTAGTTTGCCACCCATCCATCGAAGTCCTCTTGTGTTTGGACAACCACTCGGAACCTCATGTGAGCGTGGGCCACCCCACAGAACTCTGCACATTGCCCGAAAAGAATTGCCGGCAAGGTGTCAATATCGGACCCGCTAGCGGTAAACTGCATGGTGTTTATGTTCGTGGGTATTACGTCCTGCTTGCCGGCCAGCTTTGGAACCCAGAAGCTGTGAATGACGTCGTCGGAGGTCAGATTGAGCTTTATAGGCACGTCAACTGGGATGTGCAGTTCATTGGCGGTGACCACGTTCTGTTCCGGGTATTCGAATTCCCACCACCACTGATGCCCGATGACGTTCACTTCCAGGGCATCCGGCGGAGGTTCGCCGGCGATGTCGAATATGTAGATTACGGTAGGCACGGCAACAACGAGGAGCACGATGGCGGGGGCAATGGTCCACCCGATTTCCAGCGGCGTATTGCCGTGGGTCTGGACTGGTATCTCGGTTTGCCCTGCCCGTCTGCGAAAGCGAATGACCGTGTAAATCAGCGCACCCCCAACGACGATGAAAACAAACACGGCTGCCCAGAAGATTATATTGAACAGGGTTAACTGCTTCTCCGCAACAGGGCCAAGAGGGTCGAAGGTAGACTGGTTGTGCGAAGGCGTACAGGCCATCAATATCAGGATGACGGCCACCGACAGACCTAATGCCAGGAGTCTACGGGAAGGGGGGCGCAGGCTCACTCTTGTCTCCTTATCATATCAGTCCTTGAAGAGAGCAGAGTAATCTTAGTTCGCACACGGTAGATTTGCCGCAAGCAGTGTACCAGAGCCAGTTCCAGGTTTCAAGGGGTATGGGCGGTCTGACTTGCAGTCCTGAGCAATCATCATATATTTACCACACTATCCACCATGACGGCAGTGAACAACAGGGCGAGATACAGCAACGAGTAGAGGTAAAGGGACCGGGCATTATGCACCCCGTCCGTTTGCCTATTGAAGCGTTCTGCAAAGGCCAAGCGCCAGGCCATGTACAGAAAGATGACGCCCAGCAGTGTGGCGGAGGAGAAGTATAACCACCCCACCGACTCGGTGGTGAAGAAGAGAAGAAGGGTGAGGGCCACTACCGCGACGGTATAAATCATAATTTGCCGTTGGGTAGCCTCTACACCCTTGGCTACGGGTAGCATGGGAACGCCGGCTCGGGCATAGTCGTCCCGTATCAGTAGGGCCAGTGCCCAGAAGTGGGGTGGTGTCCATAGGAAGATGATGGCAAAGAGATATATGGCAGGAAGCCCCAGCCCGCCGGTAACTGCGGCCCATCCGGCCAGCGGAGGTATAGCCCCGGCTGCGCCGCCAATGACGATATTCTGAGTCGTGGTCCTCTTTAGCCACCAGGTGTAGACAAACACGTAGAACAGGGTGCCGCTCAGTGTAAGCATGGCGCTTAGCAGGTTCACTCCTGTGACCAGCAAGACGAAGGCGAAGACGTTGAGGAGGATGCCAAAGGCCAGCGCCGCACCGGGGGAGATACGCTGTCCCGGTAAGGGGCGCCGGCGGGTCCGGGTCATAAGCTCGTCAATGTCTTTGTCCAGGTAGTGGTTGATGGCGCTGGCGCCTCCCGCCGCTGCCGCACCGCCCAGCAGCAGCAGCGCAGCCACAGATATTGGCGGAATGCCTTGCGCACCCAGGAACATCCCCCCCAGAGCGGTTATCAGCAGCAGAAGTATGATGGGAGGCTTGGTCAGGGCCAGATAGTCGCCCATGATGGATATTAGGCTCGCCTGGAAGGGCGTGGGCCTTGGCCAGGACAAGGAGCTTGGCTTAAGCACCGCTAACCCCCTTGAGGGCGGACGTTGGGGCGGTGGGTTTGTATGACAGCACCGCCAACGCTGCCAGGCCTACCCAAACCAGGGTGGCCGCCACGAGATGCAGTAGCCGGAGGATTAATGGGAAGCCCATCCACAAAATTGTCGCTCCTATCATTATCTGGGCCAGGAATAACCCGCCTACGATGACGGTTGTCCATCTCATGGCGGAGAAGTCCTCCTTGCGTCGCCAGGCCATAGCCAGCACCGCGACAATCATCGCTCCCACCAGCAGCCCTACTACCCGATGGGCCATGTGTATCGTAGCATAATAGCCCTCCGGTATGAACTGACCCTGGCAAAGAGGCCACCCCTGCCCGCAGGACACGGTTGCCCCGGAGACCGTCACGTATGAGCCGCTCAGCAGGAGAGCGTAGCCGGCCAGAAGGGTGGCTAGTACCAAAATCAGGAACCGGTCCGGTCCTCCTCTGTCGCCGCCCTCGCGAGAGTCCGTAATGGGCGGGCCGCGAAAGGCCACCATACAGACGACCACCAGGGATGCTATCAGGGCCTCGGCGGTTGCCAAATGGGCCAGCACGATGGATGCCGGCAGCTCCTTTAGCACCGTGAATCCTCCCAATAACACTTGGACTATCAACAGAATAAACCCCAGAGTGGTCGGGACCAGCAGCCAAGGCTGTTTCCTGTAAGACCGCCATACTATCAAGGTGGTGGCCAGCACCAGCAGGCCGGTTACGGAGGCCAGCAGACGGTGGGAGTATTCTATGAGTGTCGCTGCGTCCGCGGGAGGGATGATTTTGCCGTGACATAAGGGCCAGTCAGGGCAACCCAAGCCCGAGTCCGTCAAACGCACCACGCCGCCTAGAGTCACAAGGGCGAGGGTAAATATGACCGTGGCCAGAGTGAGGGCACGAAAGCCCGTTCCGACGGACCAGGCCCGACGGTGGTCTTCGGTCCCGTCATCAGAGAAGGTGGTGCTACTGACCGATGTATCCAGTGTCCATGCCTCGGCGGCATGGGCGGGACGCGACCCAGCCAGAACCGGTAGTTTCATGGCGGCATATAGCCTTCTCAGGGTAGACCATAGCAAGCTAGCCACCTCTCTGGTGGGCTGGACCGCAGTGGTACTGCATGAGCTTGTTGGCTAGTGTGTTAACAGTCATACTCTTGCGGCGCAAGCCTGCTCGTCCCGTAACGGTGACATCAGTTTGTGCAAATTTTCACTATCTTAATGCTAGCAAATTATCATAGTGGGGTAGGATTGTCAATCTCGATTGTGGCCGAGTCTCCGGCAGTATCAACCCAATCGCCATGGCTATCTATCGTCGTTTATTAGGGAGTGTCAACACGCCCTGGCCTCTGAAACGTTAGTCTTTGAAGGAAAAGGCCTCCCGCCACTCCAGGTATTCCCTGATGCCATCGGCGAGGTCGAAGTTGTGAGTGAAGCCCAGTTCTTCCCGAACTCTGGTCACGTCCAGCAGACCCCGCGCGGAGTTGGGACGCAGGATTTCAAACTCTTTAGCAGGGTCGTCTATGACCTGAACGGAAGGACGCACCTCTTGCAGTGCGTCTATCACGTCGCCCAGCTTTATCCACTGTCCAGCGGAGATATTGTAAACGTCGTGAGATAGCGACCCGGCGTCCAGCACGGTACAGATGCCGGCTGCGGTGTCGGCGACATAGGTGTAGTCTCGCCCGAGGGTACGGTCTCCCACCCGGACCTGCTCTCCCCTGACCGCGTTGCCAGTCCATTCGTACAGTGCCGACATGATGGCCCTATGCCCCGTAACCCGTTCCATGGGGCCGTAGGGTGAACTCAAACGCACGCTGACGGTCGGAAAGTTGTGGAGTTCACCGTATCTTCGGGTCAACAGTTCACTGGCGTATTTGGTAGACGCATAAAGGCTTCGTGGGTAGAGTATGATGTCTTCGTGCAGGGCCTCATTGATGCTGCGCCCCTCCCCGTATACGGACCCCGAGCTTACATACAGGAACCTCTCAATGGGCAGCCCACGGGCCAGGTCCAGGAGATTAGCCGTGCCGGTCACGTTGATGTCCACAATGGAGCGGCTTTGCTCGGTCTCTATGTCCGGGCGGATGCCTGTGAAAACTGCTGCGTGAACAATCTTGGTGACGTTGCGATTGGACACCGCCTGTTCGAGGTCGGCCATGTTGAGGATGTTGCCCTGTACAGGGGTCACCCGGTCTGCATAGGTCTCGAAATATCTTTGTACCAGGGCATCGGGTGGCCTCAGGTCGAAGCAGACCACCTCATGCCCCCGTTGGGCCAGGGTTTTGACTATGTTGCTACCGACAAAGCCCGTACCGCCTGTGACTAGAGTTGCCATAACGCCCTCCTTATCCCGGTCTCTGAGTTACTTCATTGTAGCAAGAAGTGACTAGGGGGTTAGCCAATGGCTTAAATTCGATTTACACTTTTACAAATGAGATCATGACTGCTGACAGTACCCTGGTGGCCGCCATTCCGACGAAAACCGCGGGCCAGGGGCTGCCGCTCATGTCCAACACAACTCCGAATATAATGGCTTGCAAGCCGGCATAGAGGTAGCCGTGGGCGTCCAGCAGGCCCGATGATGTCCCGGCCATGTGCCGACCCGCTATATCTACAGCCAGTGCGGCCATAGGAGTCAGGCTCAGGGCGAATCCACCCACAAGCAGAAGGGGGGCCCCCAGGTACAGGTTGGTCGCCGGGACCAGAGCCAGCGCCACCAGAGCCAGAGCGCTTATCCCACATGATACCATTATCATGGGTCGGCGTGCGCTGTTCATCAGATTGTCAGAGATGACACCTGCAACTACTGGAGCTAGCAGGTACCCAATGGGAAGCGCCATTGTAACCAGCACAGTAGATGTGATGTCCAGCCCGGCTTTCTGGGAATAGTATAATGGCACCCAGGTGGTCAGGCCATAGCGGGCTACGTTCTCCAGCCCCTTGACGTGGCAAGCAAGCTGGAATTGGGGGTTCGAGAGCAGCCGCTTGTAGGGGCCCAGTCCCCTGAGGCGCTCTTTATCCACCGACTCGGCGCTTGCCGATACCTCATCTTCTTCGATATATTCCGGCAGGCCCACCTCCGACGGACGATCGCGGGTTACAAGATAGAAGATGACGCCCAGAGCTGCAATGATCAAAGGTGGGTAGCGAAAAGCTGCACGCCAGCCAAACTCTGCGGCCACCCATCCGGTGACCAGCCACATCATGAGCATGGCTCCCCCGGCGGCCATCATGGTTATGCCCAAAGCTTTGCCCCGGTCGCGTCGGGGCCACCACTGGGAGATGAGGCTGATTCCCGGGCTCCAACTGGCGGCGTTTACGAATCCGTTGATACCCCAGCGAATGGCCAGGGTCAGAGCAGATGTCCCGAAACTGGTGACCCAGTTGAAAATGGTGGTCAGGATAGCACCCAGCATTACCCATAGACGCAGTCCGTAAGCCTCACTTAACCTGCCGTGTACCAGATCGCCCAGACCAAATCCCCAAAGTAGCATGGCAGTGATAAGGGCGACCTCCAGGTGACTGAGGTCCAATTCGTCTTTAACCAGCCGAGCAGCAGGACAGAAGTTGAAACGGCCCAGATATAGGAAGAGGTAGCATCCGTCAAAGCTCAGTAGTACCCGCCATTTCCAGCGGTGGTATAGTGGGGGCAGGTACTGATAGGACAGGGCCGGAGGCGGCGTCTTATCCGTCTCCATGCGGGATACCGTTTATTGGAGTGGGGGTATTCATCCCTCCTTGGCGGCCACCTTGGACAGATACTGGTTTGCTCCTCTGGCAATCCAGGGCTGCCAACTGGTCAGAAAGAACCTTGCACCCTTTTCGATATAGTCCTCTACGTTATCGTCATTCGCCACTGTCCCTGCTACCTTGCCTGCGGCCACAATCTGAGCAATGCACCTGGTGACGACGGCCTGAACGTCGGGGTGGTTCATACCGCCGGTGTGACCCATAGTCTGGGCAAGGTCCGAGGGAGCCATAAAGTAGACGTCAATATTGTCCAGGGTCAGCATTTCCGCCAGGTTCTCGACTGCTACTATGTCTTCGATAAGGATTACCGTAAGCGTCTGCTCGTTGGCCTTGCGGTAATAGTCGGTGACACCATAGGACTGACGGCCAGCACCCATTCCCCGGTAGCCTAGGGGGCCGTACCGGGCCGATTTTGCCGCCTGCTCGGCTTCCTCGTGGGTGTTGACGTGAGGAACAACTATGCCGGTAGCGCCAACGTCCAGGGTGCGAGTAATCAGCCACGGCTCATTGCTATTTACACGACACACGGAGGGCATGCCCCAGAGGTCGCAGGCCCTGGACATTTGGGCCACGTGCTCCCAGGTGATGGGCCCGTGCTCGCCCTCTATCCACATGCCGTCGAAGCCGAACTGGCCCATAAAGTCTATTATCTCGGGGTTGTTCAGTCCCCCGACGACTGTAGCAGACTTCCCTTCTTTGAGCTTTTTTTTGACCCTATTCTCTCTGTATTCAGGCATCTTCCACCTCCCTCAATTATTATTCCATATCCCCCCATGTATGTCCCGTCTTCATGTCAACCACGAGAGGCACATTTAGCCCATCGTACTGGTCAAGGGCATGGGACATCTCCCTGTGCACTAGCTCTTTCAGGCCGTCCATCTCTTCTGACGGCACCTCAAACACAAGCTCGTCGTGCACCTGAAGCAACATCCTTGCCCTGAGACCCGCATCTTCCATGCTTTGGTGGACTCGAATCATAGCCAGCTTCATGATGTCTGCGGCACCACCCTGTATGGGCATGTTCACCGCGGCCCTCTCCGCGGCCTGCCGCATGTTGTAGTTGCTGGCGTTAATCTCGGATATGTAGCGCCTGCGGCCCAGTGGCGTGACCACGTAGCCGTCCCTTCTCACCTGTTCCTTTATGGAGTCTATGTATTGCCGGATGCCGGGGTACTTGGAGAAGTAGGTCTCGATGAATTTCTGCCCTTCGTCGGGGCTAAACTCGGTCTGCTGAGAGATGCCGTATGGGGATAGACCGTAGATAACCCCGAAGTTCAGCACCTTGGCGATGCGCCTCATATCGGCGTTGACCTCGTTAAATGGCACGTCGTACATAAGAGAGCCGGTGGCGGAGTGGATGTCCTCTCCTTTGAGGAAGGCGTCTACCAGCGCGCTGTCCCGGGAGAGATGGGCAAGGACGCGTAGCTCTATCTGAGAGTAGTCGGCAGACAGCAGTACCCAGTCCGGTGACCCCTCGGCCACGAAGGCTTTCCTTACCTGTCTGCCCAACTCGGTACGGATGGGGATATTCTGGAGGTTGGGGTCGCTGCTGGAGATTCTGCCGGTGGCTGAGCCAGTCTGATTGTAGCTGGTGTGGAGCCTTCCGGTGCGGGGATTTATCATCTGAGGCAGCGCGTCCACGTAAGTGGACTTGAGCTTGACCAGCTGGCGGTAATCAAGAATTTTGTCTACCACCGGGTGCATCCCTTTTAGCGACTCAAGGGAGTTGGCGTCCGTTGAATAACCCGTCTTGGTGCGCTTGGTCTTGGGAAGCCCAAGCTCGTTGAAGAGCAGGTTGCTCAGCTGCTGAGGTGAGTTGATATTGAGCACGTGTCCTATCAGGTCGTATATTTGCGCTTCTAGCTGCTTGAGTTGCTCGTTCAGGTCTCTCGACATCCCGTGGAGAGCACCGGCATCCAGGGCTATCCCATGACGCTGCATCGTGACCAGCACGGGAACCAGGGGAATCTCCATCCGGGAGTAGAGGTCCCAGAATCCTTCTCTGTGCAGGTCATCCTCCAAGATTGTGCGAAGGCGGCCCGTCATGTCGGCGTCGCTGCAAGCATAGACCCTGGCATTCTCTATGGATACACGGTCCATGGTTATCTGTGATTTGCCCGTGCCGATAAGCTCCGAGATGTTAGTCATCTCGATGTTCAGTGTGTCAAGGGCGAGATTCTTCAGGCCCAGGGCCTTTCTTCCGATAAGGTGGGCGGCAACCATGGTGTCAAAGTCCATGTTGACTGGCGTGATGCCGTAGTTGCTTATCACGGTAACGTCGTAGTTGCCGTTGTGAGCGGTCTTTCCGATTTGGGGCGATTCAAAAAGGGGCTTCAGACCCGCCAACACCTCCTCAATGGGAATCTGAGCGCCGTCCCTGTGGCCCACGGGCACGTACCAGGCTCGTCCCGGGGTGGTGGAGAAGCTGAGGCCCACCAGGTCAGCCAGCATCGGGTCTGTGCTGGTGGTCTCGGTGTCAAAGGAGAAGCTTCCGGCAGAAGAAAGCTCCTTCAGCATGTTATCCAGCTTCTCGCGACTGTCCACCTGGTGGTAGTCCGTCTCTATCAATTCCCGTGTACACTGGGCTGGCTGAGGAGGTTCCTCGGGAAGGTCGGGGCTGGGGTCGGGTTGGGCGGGCGCTGCTGCTACCGGGTCCGGCACTCTGGCTAGTATCCCGCTGGAGAACTCCAACTCTCGGAACAGGTCAGCCACGTCCCTCCGGCTGTAGTTCCAGAAGCGGCACCGGTCCATGTCCAACTCCATTGGGGCATCCCTAACGATGGTGGTAAGCATCTTGCCCTGAAAGGCGGCCTCCCGGTTGGACCGGAGGGACTCTCTGGCCTTGTCGGGTTTCACTTCGTCTATGTGCTCGTAGACGCCTTCCAGGCTGTGGTATTCGGACAGGAGCTTGACCGCCGTCTTCTCCCCAATCCCG
>JAGWBG010000026.1:11490-13050 GCA_021296015.1 Dehalococcoidia bacterium
CGGGACCCAGGCCGCCGTAGCGGTCCCGGACTGCGTTCTCGTCATAAATTTTCCTGTCCCGGACGCGGTGGTGGAGTTCCACCCTTACCCAGGGGGAGACTAGCTGGAAGGTGTCGGTGTCCCCGGTAAGAATGACGGTCTCCATCTGCTGTTCCTCGGCCTTTCGGCAGATGGTGCCGATGACGTCGTCGGCCTCGTACCCTTCCAACTCGAATATGGGTACGTTGAAGGCCCGCATCAGTTCCCTTGCGCGATCGAACTGGGGCCGTAGCTCCGGGGGAGTCTCGGGCCTGTGGGCCTTGTACTCCCGGTATTGCAAGTGTCGGAAGGTGGGTGCGCGGAGGTCGAAGGTGATGGCACAGTGGGTGGGTTCCCACTCCTGGATAGCCCTCAGGAAGGTGTTGCTGAACCCGTATACCCCGGTCACGTCTTCGCCAGTCTTGCTTACCGTGAGGTTCTGACCCACACTGATGGCGCGGAATGACCTGTGTATCAAGGCGTGGCCGTCCATAACCAGCAACAACGGCCTCTCTCTGGGCAGCAGCATGGGTATGGTTTCGTCGTTGGTGGCAGGGCTGCGGCTGCTCATCTCTGGCACCTCCTCGTCAAGAGTCTATCCAACAACTACCCGTCATGCCGAGTCCCGAGGGTCCTGGGTGTGCGTCACGCCCTGAAGAGCGGGATGGGGCTGTCTGATGGGGCCTAAGTGTGGCAGCAGGGCCGCGCCCAATTATTCTACCATTTCCGATGCGATTGACACAGGGGGTACTGCCAGTGGGGAGCCGGGATACCGAAGCGGTGAGGCGTACCCCTCATCTCCCGCCTTCTTCACCTTGGAAGATGGGCCGAGCGGGGGATGAGGGGTACTGATTATGTGTAGCCAAACGAGCCAATCACGCGCTATGAAACTTGTGAGGTGGCTCCCATAGTGGCCCCCATGGTGTCCAGCCCCTTTCTGACGGAGCCGAGCAATGCGCTCATCTCTCTCTCCAGGTTGCGCAAAGTCTGAACGGCGTAAGCATCGGCCTCTGCGCGGTTGCTCTTGGATTCCGCCTCTGACCGCTGGACTATGCTGTTGGCCTTGTACTCAGCATCTTCCAACAACGCCGCAGACTTCTGGCGTGCCGTGGTCATCAATTCGTTCTGGTCCAGTTTGACTCTGTACTCCTCTTCTGCCTCACCCCTGATGCGCCTTGCGTCAGCCTGGGCCTGATTGAGGATTGCATCCTTTCTCTCGATTATTTCCTGAGCAGCCCTTACATCCTGTGGTATGGTTAGCCGCAACTGCTCGACCAGTTCCGTGAGTTTGCCTTCATCAACGACCCTGTTGCGGCTTGCGGGCATCTTGCCGCTTGTGGTGACCAGAGCTTCCAGTCTGTCTATGACATTAGAAATATCCATAATATCCTCCAAAAAAATAAATAATACCAATATCGGATTATGTCATCGGTCTTGCGCGTTCAGTTTCGCTTTTACGGCTTCTATCACGTGTGGCGGCAACAACCCTGTCACGTCTCCACCTACCCCACCCACCTCCTTGAGAAGACTTCAGCTCACGTA
>JAGWBG010000027.1 GCA_021296015.1 Dehalococcoidia bacterium
AACAAAGTTGACTGGACACCGCCAAGTCCGTAATATTAGCTCTGGGAAGTATATTCTCGCAGGAGAGGCCACATGCTCGCCAAAGTAAGGACATGTGCGGTGGTGGGACGCGACGGGTATATCGTGGAGGTGGAGGTAGACATCTCGCCCGGTCTGCCCGCCTTCACCATAGTGGGCCTTCCGGATACGGCGGTGCAAGAGGCCAGAGAACGAGTGAGGGCCGCTATTCGGAACTCGGGCTGCGAGTTCCCCATACGCAGGATTACCGTGAACCTTGCGCCCGCAGACATGAGAAAGGCCGGCCCTTCCTACGACCTCCCCATAGCTCTGGGCATTCTTCTAAGCTCCGGCCAGGTATTGGACTGGCCCGACTCCACCCTGTCTCTGGGAGAGTTGTCCTTGGATGGCAGTTTGAGGCATACAGGCGGGATTCTGCCAATGGTCTCCATCGCCCGTGACCAGGGGTTTACCACGGCCTTTGTTCCCGCAGTGGACGCCAAAGAGGCGTCTCTGGTAGAGGGTATAGATGTAATCCCCGCAAGCAGCCTCAGCGAGTTGGTGAGCCACCTGCTTGGGGAGTCAAAGATACTCCCATCGCTGCACGACGGCCCGGAAGAGCTGACTGCAGAAGATGCCTTGATTGGGCCGGACCTCTCCCACGTCAAAGGGCAGGAGAACGCCAAACGCGCCCTTGAGGTCGCTGCCGCCGGAGGACACAATCTCCTTATGAGCGGGCCTCCTGGCAGTGGAAAGACCCTTCTTGCTCGCACGCTGCCTTCCATTATGCCACGTATGACGCCCCAAGAATCCCTGGACGTAACCAAGGTATACAGCGTGGGCGGTCTCTTGCCCTCCGATAAACCCCTCATACTCCAGCGACCTTTCAGATCGCCCCACTACACAATTTCCAACGCGGGCCTTGTGGGTGGGGGCCGGCTACCAAGGCCCGGCGAGATAACCCTGAGCCACCGGGGCGTCCTGTTTCTGGACGAGCTTCCCGAGTTCGGTCACACCTCCCTGGAAGCCCTGCGCCAGCCCATGGAAGATAAAGTAGTGACCATAAGCCGGGCAGGAGGCACGGTTACTTTCCCGGCGAATTTCGCCCTAGTTGGCGCCATGAACCCCTGCCCATGCGGGTTTCATGGACATCCCACCAGGGTGTGTGTTTGCTCGCCCGGCCACGTGGCCCGATACCAGAAGCGCATCAGCGGCCCCCTGCTGGACAGGATTGACATATTCATTGACGTGCCCCCCGTAGAGTACGAGAAGCTGACGGGTGTGGAAGCGACGGAAACCTCCTTCCAGGTACGTCAAAGGGTGGAGAAGTCTCGGGAAATCCAGAGACACCGCTATCGCGATACGCCCTCCACCTGCAACTCGGAGATAGGCCCTTCGGAGGTGTGGGAGTTCTGTCGGGTTGAGGAGAATGCCAAAGGGATACTTCAGTCAGCCATGAAGCAGTACGACCTCTCGGCTCGTGCGTTCCATCGCATACTCAAGCTCTCCCTCACTATAGCCGACCTGGCCGGCTCAGACACCATCAGCTCTGACCATCTACTAGAGGCGTTGAATTACCGGTTCCGGGCCTCCGAGTGAAGAGGCCCTCATATCTCATCGAATAGATAAGGAGGTATTATGTCAAGTTTCGTAAGAGTCTATACGGGAGACGACGGGGAGTCCCATATCGAGGAGATGTCTCCGCCCTTCGAGGCTTTCGTTGACACCGAGGGAGCCTACGGAGAGGGCACACCTTTAGAGGCTGCCACCGGCATAACTTTCCGCCGTTCACCCCCCGGATACTTTCTGGGCTGGCACAACGCCCCCAGGCGACAGTATACCATCACCCTATCGGGAGAGGCGGAGATTGAGGTGGGTGACGGCACAGTAAAACGTGTGGGGCCAGGGGACGTCCTGTTGGCCGAGGACCTTACCGGCAAAGGCCATACTACCCGCGTGGTGAGCGAAGAGACAAGGTTTTATATTGTCGTCCCCCTGGCGTAGCAGTAAGGGCGGTAGAGAATAGATGAATGGAGAGGTAATGCTATGAAGGTCCGCGACTTGAAAGCCACGCTGGTTGCAGTCCCTATCCATAGGGGCGAGGCAGCCTCCGGCAGTGCCGACCAGGGGGACAAGCTTCGCACCATCATCGTGACCATAGAGACTGATGAGGGCATAACCGGCGAGATATCCTCGGGCAACTCGGCTAACGGGATGTCCATGCCATTCCATGAGATACGAGACCTTGTCCTCGGCCCGTGCAGGGACGTTGTGATGGGAGAGGACCCCTTCGCAGTGGAGCGTATATGGGAGAAGCTACTCCATGCCACCTCCCAGGTGAATAACAGGGAGGCCGCTATGCGGGCCATCGCTGCGGTGGACATGACCCTGTGGGACGTTATGGGCAGGGAGCTGAATATGCCTCTGTACTGGCTGCTGGGCGGTCACAAGACCGCGATACCCGCATTGGGCGATGGAGGCTCCCTCAGAGAGGACCGGGACCCGGAGGATATAGTGGGTAGCATAGCCAGGCAGAAGGAGTTGGGCTACGGGGGGACAAAATTTCACGTGTCCGGGACCTCCACAAAGGCCGACATAAAGCAGGTGGAAGCCGTTAGAAAGGCTGCCGGAGACGACTTTATCGTGGCCCTGGACGCCGGAAAAGCCTGCACCCCGGAGCAAGCTATAAGGTTCTCCAGAAGTGTGGAGGAGTATAACATAGCCTGGTTTGAAGAGCCTGTGCCCTTCGACGACATAGAGGGGATGCGCAGGGTGAGGGAGGCCACCACAATACCCGTGACCGCAGGACAGAGCGAGCTTACCGGACCCGGGTGCATGGAGCTTTTGAAGGGTGGCGCCGTGGACTACATCAACGCAGAATCATCCAAGCTGGGTGGCATTACGGAGTGGAGGCGTGTTGCGGCAGCGGCCCATTTCTTCGGAGTCCGCATGATACACCATAAGGAGTGCCAGGTTTCCGTCCAACTGTTGTCCGCCCTACCCCACACCTTCTGCGCCGAGTTCTTCCAGGACCCGGATCGGGACCCCTTCTGGCATCACATGAACCTGGGCAGGCCGGAAATCAAGAATGGGAAAATCACGCTCTCGGATGAGCCGGGCCTGGGTATTCGCATAGACCAGGACTTTGTATCCAGGTACAGGGAGGCGTGATGCCAACATCCTCTCTTTAGCCTGTGGACGGCGGCGGTGCCGGGGCCGGGTTGGGCAACTCGAACCCTATGGTGGCAGGAAACGCCCGGATAATCTCCTCCACCGTCCACCTGCCGTCTTTGTGCATGGTCTTTATAGGCTCGGGCTCGTTGAGCAGGTTGACCAGACCGCCCGTTACGTGGAATACGTGTCCGTTGACATGGGATGCCTCGTCGGAGGCGAGCCATGCCACAAAGGGCGCTATATCCTCAGCCTGACCCCGTATATCCTGGATGACAGCACCAACACCGGCCATGCCACGCTGGGCCCTGAGTTCACGGGAACCCTCAGGTATACTGGAGGTCATCCTGGTTACGGCGCTGGGGGAGACGGCGTTGGCGGTGGCACCATACCTGCCCATGTCCCTGGCCACCACCCTGGTAAAACCGGCTATGCCATCCTTGGCCGCCCCGTAGTTGGCCTGGCCGGACTGTCCCCAGAGACCGGAGGTGGAGCTAAAGGTGATAACCCTGCCGGAGCGTTGCTGGCGGAACAGTATGCAGGCGTGCTTCACCACTGTAAACGTCCCCTTCAGGTGCACCGCTATCACGTCATCCCATTCCTGTTCAGACATATTGAATATCATCCGGTCACGAAGAATCCCCGCACAGGTGACCACTATGTCCAGCTTGCCAAAGCTGTCAACGGCGGTCTTGACTATGTTCTCGCCGCCCTCCATGGTAACCACGGACTCGTAGCAGGGAACGGCTGTGCCCCCTGCATCGGTTATCTCCTTGACTACCTGGTCGGCGGGAGAACTGTCGAGGCCGGTGCCGTCCACGTTGACCCCCGGGTCAACGACCACGACTTTGGCCCCTTCTGAGGCCATCAGCATGGCAACACCCCGACCAATACCCCGGCCCGACCCCGTAACAATTGCCACCTTGTCTTTCAACATATCAGCCATCTGCGTTACACCTTTCTGGATTCTTCATCCACAGCAGGCGGATTCAGAATAACGTGGAAGCGGGTCTTGAGTACAAGCTAGACAAAGGCCTCCTACTACCGGGGCGGTTGGGCCGGAGCAGGATTGTGAATCCCATTTGTAAGGAACTCCCTCGCCTGAAGGGCCAGCTTGTCCACGGGCCACTGACCTTCAGGGTTGAAGATTGAACGTTGCGGCCTGGGCTGGGAGACCAGGGAGACGTTCCCGCTGTATACCTCGAAGGTCTGGCCGTTAACGTTGTCCGCGTAGTCGCTGGCCAGGAAGGCCACAAAAGGTGCTATGGCGTCGGGGTCCCAGGAGTCCCTCTCGACCTCCCCGGATAGTGTAGCGACACCGCCCCTGGCCCTGATTTCGGAGGCGCTATCGGGTATGTTGGCTATCATACGGGTGTTCGCCCTGGGAGCGATGGCGTTGGCGGTGACGCCGTACCTGCCCATGTCCCTGGCTACCACCTTGGTGAGCCCCGCAATGCCCGACTTGGCAGCACCGTAGTTGGCCTGGCCCGAGTTACCGTACAGACCCGATTGTGAGGTGAAGGTGATGACCCTGCCGGAGCGCTGCTGGCGGAACAGTATGCAGGCGTGCTTCACCACAGTGAAGGTCCCCTTCAGATGCACCGCTATCACGTCGTCCCATTCCTGCTCCGTCATATTGAATATCATCCGGTCTCGCAGGATACCCGCGCAGGTGACCACTATGTCCAGCTTGCCAAAGCTATCAACGGCTGTCTTGACTATGTTCTCGCCGCCCTCCATGGTGACCACGGACTCGTAGCAGGGTACAGCGGCTCCGCCTGCGTCTGTTATCTCCTTGACTACCTGGTCGGCGAGGGACGTGTCTAGGCCGGTGCCGTCCACGTTGACGCCGGGGTCCACGACCACGACCTTGGCCCCTTCTGAGGCCATCAGCATGGCAACACCCCGACCCACACCCCTGCCGGCCCCCGTAACTATAGCCACCTTGTCTTCAAGAATATCAGCCATGAACTCCTCCGAACTTATCAGGCGAACCTGTCAGGCAAGTCTATCCGTAGCGAGGTAGCAAAGGCTGCTCAAAGCTATCTACTTTGAGAGGGCAGGATAACCGTGGCCGACCCCGGGGTAGTCCGCTCGCCCTTGCCGTTCTCAATCCATATCCGGCAGTCCACCATGTGACGGCTATCCTCGACGTACTTCCTCGTGACCGTTCCCTTACAAATCAGGGTGTCATCAGCCACGTCCATGCCCCGATACTGGCAGGACAGCTTCTTGAGGATGCCACGTTCCCCCATCCAGTCGGTTACAAGTTGGCCGAGGAAGGCGTTTTTCAGCGCCCCATGAACTATGACATCCTCTAGGCCGGTGCCCTGGGCGAAATCTTTGTCGTAATGTATCTCGTAGAAGTCACCCGATGCGCCGGCCCACTGCACAAGCTGGCGCGTTGAAGGAGTTTTCACGAGCTCCCGTATCTCCAGCCCTTCTTCAACGTCTTCCCAGTATACCTGTCCAGCCATGTATCTCACCTCTTGGAGTCCATGTACCACAGACACCGCCGGGTACGCAGAGAGCTTTATCGGTATTCTGCTCGCACCCTGGAGACCCGGCGGTAAGCTATGGTATTGGCTCTCAGTACCTGATGTATGTGGTCCGCTGTGTCGCTACCACCTCGTTAAGCTGATTGCTGTAGGTATGGTCAATTGTGGTAATTATCATAGGCCCCAGTCTCCCCGACCGCTCAATAATATCCGAGATGCGGGCCTTAGCTGTAATAATATCTCCTGCCCTGATTGGCTCGAAATATTCCCATTCGCTGCCGCCGTCCAGTGTTCGAGTGAAGGGCAAATCGAAGGGCAGTTCGGGGCGCTCGACCCTGGCAGCACGAAGGAAGGTGGGGGGCGCCACTATTCCACCGTTGGGGCTCTTGCGTGCCATTACCTCGTCACTCGACTGGGGATTGGGGTCATCTATCGCTTCGGCAAATCTCCTGATATGACCCTTCTCTACCTCCAGCACCAGAGACTCGGCCTCTATGCCGATGGCCCTCTGGCGCATCTCCTCGGTAAGGAAGGTATTCTGAGCAGCCATCACCCGGCCTCCCTGATTACTTTACTGATGCGTGGGTAAACATCCAAAGCGGCGTCTCTCGTCATCCCTGTGGAAGCAGGACTCCATTCTTCTGTACACTTTTGTACACTTTGCGGTATTCCCTTTTAACTACGTCTTGGGCCGGGCGAGCAATAGCTCCAGGACCTGTGGGAAGTGTCTCCTTACAAGCTCAT
This sequence comes from Dehalococcoidia bacterium, assembly GCA_021296015.1. Taxonomy (GTDB): domain Bacteria; phylum Chloroflexota; class Dehalococcoidia; order Lucifugimonadales; family JAGWBF01; genus JAGWBG01. Next base: position 6,411 of record JAGWBG010000027.1, read on the forward strand.
CAATCTCTTTCCGGTCCAGGCTGCTTATGGGATGGGGCAGGGCAACATACCTGTAATCCGTCATTCCCAACAACCGCGCCATAGTGTTTGCATTGCCTATGAAAGGCTCGGAGACTACCACCACAGTGGGTATTCCCCTCTTCTCAAGGCTGATGCCGTCGTGCAAACTGCACGTGGAGCAGGACCCTCAATCGCCCACTGCCGTAATCGATATCTGGCACTGCTCGGCCACCTCGTCAAGCACCTCCGGCCTGAAGGGCTTGGATGGCATGTCCTTGGTGCGATTTACGGAACCCGTCAGACCGTAGCGCTCTCGAAGCATCCCATAGGCACTGTCAAGAATCAGGTCAGCGTTGCCCTTGCAGTTGTTCAACAGGCCGATAGTTAGCCCGTCCAAGCTCTGAGGTCTGAGGGCCATTTGGGCGCTGGCCCCCACCGTCTCCAACGTTGGGTCTATGAGTGTCATCGTGGTCATTTGACACCTCCTAATTTACAGGCCCTTATTGTGCTTCCAAGATCTCCCGGGTGACGGACTTGGCATGAAGCCCAAGCCCATATACTGGGACAATCATCACCTGAGCGCCGCCTTCCCCGCCACCGGCCAGTAGCTGGAGCGCCTCGGGCCGTTCCAGGACCGGCAGCATCTTATCGTCCATTGACTCCGGTGGTGGAGGAATGTACTTGAAGTTGTGGGTACGGCGGACCTCGCTGCCAAGACGCCTGGCCTCCTGGAACAGGAACTCCCTCACATCGGCCTTGCTCCAGCCGGCGTTACCGAAGTGGGCCAGGATGTCCGGCGATACCACCATCATAATCTCCTGGTGCCAGGGCGGCATGATGCTCATGGTGTCAGCCACTGCCAGAAGAATATCTTCAGGGTTGGGACTCCCACCATATCCCGTCTGCTGGGGCTGTAGCGCCGAGAATACGGTCACGGCGCTGGACGTGGGTGGCAGACCACGCTCCACATGGAAGGGTTCCCAGTTGGCAGGCAGAATCTCCTCCTGCTCGGCGATGCACATGGAATAACGGCCCGGATGTCCAAACACGGTCTTGTCCATCTCGTCCGGCCGGTTGCCCGTGCAGTTCCACAGCACCAGGTGCAGTGCCCGTCCGATGGTGGCATTGGCCCGGTTGCCGGGGCAGAACAGGGCTATGCCGGAGTTCATGTCTATCTTCCTGGCTATGGGACCGTTGACTATAGCCATGACCGCCGCACCGCCGTTGTTCAGGCTTGCTCCATGCAGATTGAACACAGGCTCGCCCATGGCGTCCAGGGCGGCGAGGACTACTGGGAAGTATTCGGGCAGGCAGCCTGCCATGATGGAGTTTGCTGCCGCCTTCTCGGCCGTAATTACCCGCCCTGCCACCGGCTCCACCAATACCACGTCGGAGGGGTCTCGTTCCACATACTCAAGGAACTGCCGTACCAACTCTTCGGTGGGTGGCACAACGGGCAGGCCGTCACTCCAGCCCATGCTATAGCAAAACTCAATGGCACTCTGGGTGCCTTCCAGCGTATGTCGCTGGGATGTCGTCCTTTGCATGGCCACGGGTTGACTCCTAAACTAAGATGAGACCAGTCCCGCAACCATTTTATCCGATGCCTGGTCTATCTTGGCCGTCAACTGCTGGGGGGACAGGGCTACAATCTGGCCGGGTAGAGTGACAGGCTCGTAGGCGGGCATGCCGCTGAGCCGGGCCTGGGCCTTCACGATGCCCCGGAATCCCTCTGGGCACATGAAGACGGTGGGGATGCCACTCTTCTCAAGATTCACGGCGTCGCGCGAACCGCGCCACGTGCAGGTGCATCAGTCGCCTTCCAGGATGACGGCCCCCTGGGACTGGTTTATTATATGGGACATGGTATCCTCGGGCAACTCGTTCCCCGAGTCTTCCTTACGCACCTCAAGTATCTGACCAGCGCCCCTCTGAAGTAGCAGGTCCCTGACTCGCCCGACGAAAACTTCGCCGCCGCTGCGGTCCGGGTCCTTGAGGGCATTAACCACGGCTATGGTCGCACCGTTGAGGGTGGGTAACCTGGATGCCAGGGGCGTCTCCCTGGCAACCTGCTCCGCCGTAGGGTCGAGGAGCGTCACTCCTTCACTTATCTGCACCTGTGCCATAACGCCTCCTTTATATTACATTGCTAGATTAGGACTAGATTGGGACTCTTCCGGTGATACTCCGCAGACCTGTGGAAAAGATGATGGATGAGTAGCTGCCCACTTCCCCTCCCGCTACCATAACGAGTATATCATCGGGGCGGAAGGCTACGGGGACAAGGAAGTCATCGTCCTCCACATCAACCCACTTGGGCCAGCTAATAAGGCCGCTGAAGTTATAGCACCCACCCTGCTTTAGCTGGCCCATAGGCTTGCGGGCCTTCTCCCAGAGGTGGTACTTCACCTCATCCTTGGACCACCCTTCCCCACCTATGATACGGGCGTGGGTGGGGCTAAGCACGACCAGCACCTCGCCACCCCAGTAGATGTTGTAGGTTCCCATTATAGCCATGCCATCCGCCAGGGTGTTAAGAACGCCTTTCCCAGTCGTGCTTATCAGGTCGGTAATATGGTGCGGGCCCTGGGCAGCCATCACGGTTACCGTGCTATCCTGGGCATCGTAGCCCCGCTCAACGTGCAAGGGGAGCCAGGGACTGACCTCCTCGAACTCGGCGACGCAAAAGGTCAGCTTGCCCGGATTGGTTTGGGTGGCCTGGTCGAACTGGCCGGGCGGCCCGATGGCGACGTTCCGCATAGTCAGGGCCACGGCGCGCCCCACGGTGGTGTTAGCCCGCCATCCCGGGCCAAAGGTGTTTGCTCCGGCGTTAAAGTTGAGGGTATTTCTAACCGGCCCGTTGACTATCATCAGGGGAGCATCGCCATGTATGGTGGTAAGCATCCCCGCAACGCTGCGTTCCCTCCGGGTCAGGCACTCTATAGCCGTTAGCACCACAGGGAAATACTCGGGGAGGCAGCCGGCCAGGACGGCATTTATGGCGACTTTCTCAACCGTGACCTCGCTGCCTATGGGGGGGAGAACACCCAGCACCTCCTGCCCGTCCCTGCTCGCGGCGGAGACCATAGCTCGGACCCTCTCCGGGGTGGGTGGGACTACGGGTAGCCCGTCCGTCCAACCCTGTTCTTGGCAGTTCTCCACAGGGTCATTTTCCTGGCTTAGCTGAACAGTGGAAGCCGATATACCGTCTGGCGTCCCTTTTTCTCTTTTCTACATCCGGGTTGAGATACTATGTTAGCTAAGTGGTGATTCCAAAGCGCCTTCTCCCCCAGTGGGAGGAGGTTAGGATGAGGGGGGAGGTGACACTCATCACCCTCACCTCAATCCTCTCCCGTCAAGGGAGAGGAACCCTGGGACAGCATCTTTGGAAACGTCCTCACTAATGAAGTCCAGGATGAGTTCCGAGAACACATCGGGCATCGCCTTGGGGAAATCCGTCGTCCCGTCGGGCACCTCTACCTCTTTGCACTGGGGGATGGCCTCTCCAACCTTGTGCTTATCAGCGGAGGCCTGCCAGCCCAGCCGGTCAAGGGTCTGGAGGTCTTTGGTCCCCCAAACCAGGAGGGTCGGACACTGAATCATGGGCAATCGGTCTTCCTGGGGCCACGTTACCACAGCCCAATGGCCATACTCGGCAGCCGTCCCAGCCTTGAGGACGTCGAGGAGGGAACGCTGGGCTTTCCGGGGGTCTCCGTCGAATCTTTTGATGGATTTTTGCCACAGCCCCGTCAAATGGGACCCGTCGGCTTGGGGCTCCCACTGGGGCCATTTCCCCACGTTGCGCTCCCTCTCTGCGGCATCCATGTTGAAGAAGCCGGAGAGAACGAGTTTGTCCACGCGCTCTGGATGGGAAACGGCCGCCTCAGCAGCTATGAAGGAGCCTGTGTGATGGCCGACGACGGTGGCCCTGTTTATTCCCATGCTATCAAGCACCAAAGGGACGGTGCCGGCGTAATCCTCAATGGAAGGGCATTGGTCGGGAATGTCGGAGTCGCCGTAGCCTAACGTGTCCATGGATATCACAAGGTTGGTCTGCGCCAGTTTGGGGACCATCTCTGCGTACTCATCGGTGGAACGGGGAGTCTGGTGCAGCAGGAGAATGGGGTCGCCCGACCCTGCGAAGACGTAGTGTATCTGTCCGTGGGGACTATCCACGAACGCTCTCTTCACTTTGGTCTTGGTAGTAACCATATCAACCACCTCACGTTATGATTACCTTCCCATCTCCACGTATATGGGAGGCTCCGGAGGGAAGGTGAGCATCCATGACTTATGGGCGTAGTCTAGCGGCTTCTCCGGGCCATGTCAACGACCACCGCACCCCGGTATTACCTATACGCGTATGGGCGAGGGATGTGGTAAGGGTGAGGACATGCCGGGGATTCGAGGTTAGTCAAAGGCCCTGCACCCTCAGCGCTCCGCCTGACGGGCCGGGAGGTCTGGACGCTGGGAGCTTATCTGCAGAGGGGATGAGAGGGTGGGCTTCTTTGCCAGCAGGAAAAGGACACCACCCAGGAAGCAAATTACGGCCAGAACGTTAAAGGGAAGCACATAACTGTCTCTGGCATCGTGGTAGATTGCCGTGAGGAGGGGCGCTGCCAGCAGACAGAAATTCATGGGAACCATAGAGAGGCCCATGATGCTGGCAAAGGCCTTTCTCCCAAAATAGTCGCCCCGGATAGCTACGGTCAGGGGTGTGCGTCCGCCGAACCCGATTCCGAAAGCCACCGCAAAGGCGAAGGCGGCGGCGAGGCTGTCGTTTGTGGTAATAATCAGAACGGAGCCTGCCTGAATGGCTGAGAAGATAAAGATGACTACGTTCTTGGGTGCCCGGTCTCCTATGTACCCACCCACAACCTGAAAGACCATGGAGATGCCTGTATAAACCGTCACCACCCATGCCGACATCTGGAGGGAGATTTCCTGGTCGGTCATCAACAGGGCCAGATGGGTCGTTATGGTCACTATGAGCATCGAGTTGAAGGCATGACCGAAGTAGATACAATAAAAGGCGGGGGTGCGCAAGGCCTGGC
>JAGWBG010000028.1:0-9788 GCA_021296015.1 Dehalococcoidia bacterium
TTGTCATAGTGGTGGTAGGTGGAGTTGCCGCCCTGTTGGGGTGGGTGACAGGCGGGTTGTATGTAGCCGTGGCCGGAGTGGGGGCCCTGGTAGGTATTACTCTGGCGAGCCGTCAACATGAGAGGATTGCCCCCCTCTTCTCCCGGTTCACGGACAGCCAGAATGGCGCTGAAATTATCGCTTTCGCCGTCATATTCGGCCTGGTGTTGATTGCGTCAGTCATAGTCAGCTTCCTGGCGAGCACGGTCTTGCGCAAGCTGATGCTGGGATGGGCGGACAAGGTGGCGGGGGTGGGCCTGGGAATTATTCTGGTCTTTGCCGCAGGTTCGGCAATATTCTCCACCATTCAGAGCTATCCCGTATATGATCTGGATGATTACATAGCCGGTTCTGCCCTCGCCTCTTTCCTGGCCGACAACTTTGACACCGTGCTGAAGGGACTCAAGTTTATTCCCGGTGACCTCGGCACCTGAAACCGGAACCATATAAACTATATCTTCTCCGGCCCTAGTTAAACCCACGCCGTAGTATTATAATTATCTCCATGCTAAGCTCGTCGGTTCTGGTATTAAATCTGAACTATGAGCCTATCAATGTCTGCAACGTAAGACGGGCAATAGTCCTGCTTGGCAAGGGGAAGGCGGAGCTACTGGAGAACGGGCGCGGTGAGATACACACCCGCTCCATTAGCATGACCATCCCCTCAGTTATCCGTCTGGTGTACCTGGTCAGGCGTCCTTTCGCCAAGCGCAAGCTGTCAAAGAAGGAGATTTTCCTGCGAGACCGCCACGCGTGCCAGTATTGTGGTCTTCAGACCCACGACCTGACCCTAGACCACGTGATACCGCGTCGTCAGGAAGGGGCGCACACCTGGGAGAACGTTGTTAGCGCGTGCATTCCCTGTAACCGGCGCAAGGCGGGGCGCACTCCTGCCGAGGCCGGCATGGCACTCATGCGGCGTCCCAAAGCACCCTATCCCAGCCCCTATTACACTCTCCACAACCGGGTTATCCTGGAGGAATGGCGCAAGTTCATTCCCTGGGTGGAGTTTGAGTAAGTAGATTGCCTTAACCTCCCGTCCTCTCGCCGGGCAAGCTCAGTGCCATAACCTCCAGGGCCAGGCGCGCGTTGGCGTTGTGGTCCAGTGCCTCAAGGGTGGTCAGGATCACTTTGATAAAGGCCACCACCTGGGCCGTGGAAAGCTCGGCTGCCCGGAGACGCAGAACGTCTGACCAGTCTACGTTATGAATGTACTCCTCGGCGCCTTCCTTGATTAGCAGCAAGTCTCTCCACCACCTGAGCCACAGGCGTAATATGTCCCTGGCCCCATCCCGGTCCTTGTAGAATAGGGAGCCAAGGTCCGAAGCGTAGCTGAAGCGCTCTTCCAGGCCGGATACCGAAAGCTCTGAGATTCGTTCCAGCTCTTCCTTGCGTTTCTCCATTATTGAAGGGTCGCCGGCGGCGGAGATAGCCCATCCGGGGCACCCCAAAGAGAGGCGTGCCAGCATTTCCGCGTCCTCCCGGTCCATGGAATGGGTCTCAACCAGCTCCTTTGCTATCTCCGAGAACGGCAGGGGCTTCAGCTCCAGCCGGCGGCATCGGGAGAGTATGGTGGGGAGGAGAGCGCCTTCCTGGGAGGTAAGCAGGATTATCATCACCTGGGGTGGAGGCTCCTCCAGGGTCTTTAGAAGGGCGTTGGCGGCCTCCTCGCTCATGCGCTCGGCGCCATCGAAGATGAACACCCGGTGACTGCCCTCGTATGGGTTCAGACTGGCCTGACGCTCTATCTCCCTTACGTCACCAATCCCAATCTCTTTTCGGGACGGCCCGTCATCTTCCCCACGTCCTACCCCAATCACCAGCACGTCGGCGTGTTGAGTGGAAGCTATACGCCGACACTGACTGCATTGCCCACAAGGAGCCTGCTCCGGAGAGAGGCAGTTCACCGCCTGGGCCATATTTATGGCGAGAGTACCCTTGCCGACCTGGGGAGGGCCTACCAGGAGGTAGGAGTGGGCGTATCGGCCTTCTTTGATACTTTTGTCTAGCTGCCTCAACAGGGGGTCATGGCCCCGTACCTGCCACATTGCCTATGTATTATGCCGGTTGGGCCGGTGAATACTCAAGGAGTCCTGCACCCCTGATTCGGGGCCTTCGCAAAGTCTCCTCCCCCTCGACATGCTTGATGCACATTAGCGTCGAGTTGACACTAACAATTTCCCGATAGGGAATGGGAACTGGCGTCCTCCACACCTCCCTTCTACCAGGGCGAGTTGGTGTCTTAGAAGAGAGTTTCCACTCCCGGATAATGGAGCTGGTGATGGCTAGCGAACTCAGTCCCGTTGTTCAAAGGTTACGGTCTGTTGCCACTGGGTGGAGAGAGGGCAGGGAGGGCACTCGGAGTGCCAACTAAAGTACTTCTCTGTGGGGACGGACCCTATAGTGTTGACGACCTTCGAGAGCATCACTACAATTGCTTCGTCAAGGCTTCGAAACAATAGGCAGACTTGTATCCAGGGGATTGTAACGTGAAACTTATCTTGAGTGTGGTTGACCAATCACCAGTCCGGGATGGTGGCACCGCGGCCCAGGCCCTGCAGGAGACCATTGACCTGGCGGTTGCGACGGAAGCCCTGGGCTACCAACGCTACTGGCTGGCTGAACATCACAACATTCCCAACTTCGCGGGAACCAGCCCGGAAATACTCATCGGGCAAGTGGCAGCCCACACAAAAAGGATACGGGTGGGCAGTGGCGGCGTGATGCTGTCCCACTACAGCTCGCTCAAGGTGGCCGAAAATTTCCGCATGCTGGAGTCCCTGTACCCTGAACGAATTGATTTAGGAATTGGGCGTGCTCCGGGGAGCGACCAGATTACGGCGGCAGCCCTGGCTTACCCCGGTCAGCCCAGGGACGTGCAGCATTTTCCCCGGCAGGTACACGACCTGCTCCGCTACCTGTCAAATGACGTTGAACCCGGCCATGTATTCTCCGAGGTGCGAGCGGGTCCGGGGAACTCCACAATTCCTGATGTCTGGCTATTGGGTTCAAGGTACGAAAGCGCCTACATGGCAGCCCAGATGGGCCTTCCCTTCGCCTACGCCCACTTCTTCGGTATCGGGGTCCATGAAGGCCCGACCATCGTGGAAGGATACCGGAAGTATTTTCAGCCATCGGCATATCTATCGGAGCCCAAGATCAACGTGGGAGTACAGGTGCTCTGCGCGGATACCGAGGAGGAAGCCTTGCGGGTGGCCGCCAGCCGGAATCTCGCCAGGCTCCAATCGGTTCGTGGCATGGCAAAGGGCATCCCAAAGGTGGAAGATGCGTTGTCTTACCAGTACGGAAGCAACGAGTTGGCCTTTATCTCTCAGTACAGCAATAATTGTCTTGACGGCGACCCCCAACAGGTGAAGGAGGGATTGGAAGCCATCGCAGAAAGCTATCAGACCCCTGACCTCAGCATAGTCACGATATGCCATGGTTTTGCCGAGCGGGTCCGCTCCTATGAGCTGGTGGCTGAGGCATGTGGGATTAACAACAAAGACTGAACCCCTAGCCAATTCCGGCCTTATCGGTCGTGCCTATTGCAATAGGCGCTTTTAGCAATTATAATACAGTTCGGCACAAGTTAAGGTTACCTGTTGGCAGTTTCCCCTTCTATTATCTCTGGCGCTGGATGACCTGGACTGAGCCAATTTCAAATCCTAGACAAGGAGGTCGTCCAGTGACGCTTTCAGATAAGACCCTCACGTGTGTGGAATGTGGCAGTGCGTTTACTTTCACGGTAGGCGAGCAGGAGTTTTTCGCTTCCAGGGGCTATACCAACGAGCCCAAGCGATGCCCCGAATGCCGTGAGTCTCGCAGGTCTCAGCAGCGAGGCTTCCGCCAGACCGAACGGGAAATGCACCCGGCGGTCTGCGCCCAGTGTGGGGCCGACACCATGGTCCCCTTCAGGCCGCGTGGCGACAGGCCCGTGTACTGTAGCGACTGCTTCAGCACCATGCGCTCCAACACCTATCGCTAACCCTGGGATACACGAGGGAAGCCACCATACATAATGGTGGCTTCCCTCCTTACTTAATCCCATGCATGGTACAGGCGTTTAGCCAGCTACCTCAAAGCGCTCCGATTCAGGTGGCCTGGCCCACAGCTCGCCTGCTCCGGCCATAGCCACGGCCCGCTCCGGGCTGGCCCGCCACGCGTCATATATCTCGCTGCTCTCCCAAGTGACCAGCGTTGTAATCTTGGTGGGGTCGCTTAGAGAGACCATAGTCTGTCGGCTGCCATACCCGGGGGCCTTGCTCTGCGCGAGGCCATTGCGGTCCAGGAGCGCACGGGCCTCGGCTACCTTGTCCTCCTTGGCCCAGTGGTGGGTCAGAACCCCAATCATGCTACCCTCCTCTACATCCGATCTGATTAGTCTTAGGGCATTATAGTAATGGCTTGAGGCTGTGTCCAGGTCTCCGATGTGTTAGACTCATGCCCATGTCTTGGGAAGCAAATCTACTCACCGCGCCTTATATGGCACGAGCATCGTTATTGGGCAATGTCTACTACCGATAACCCCGGCGACCCAAACCTCCGGACCAGGCAGTCCAGCTATAGCCGGATTGTTGCCGCCCTGCGCTACCCGGATTTTCGGGTGCTGTGGATTGCCACAGTACCCAACCAGCTAGGACAGTGTATACAACAGGTGCTCTTGGGCTGGCTGGTATTTGAGATGACCAACTCCAGTGGGATGGTGGGGGTTGCCTTCGCCGTACGTTCAGCCCCCAATCTCATCGTAGGGTTCGCTGCCGGGTCGGTCACCGACCGATTGGACCGGCGTACCATAATGCGGATTTCCACATGGGGTATGCTGCTGTTCAGCTTCGTCCTGGCTCTGCTATTGTACGATGGTAGATTGACCGTATGGCATCTGCTGCTCGCCACCTTCTTCATGGGAACTTTACAAGCCTTTTACATGACGTCCCGCCAGGCTTACGTGTATGACGTTGTTGGGGCTGGTGGAGTGGTAAACGGTATCGCCCTGGTCTTTCTGGCCCAGCTAGTTGGCGGGATATTCGGAGCATTCCTGGCCGGATGGAGCATAGACTGGTGGGGGCCGGGTTCTTCCTTCATGGTGATGGGCATAAGCTACGCTGTTGGAGCCTTCGGCCTGTACGGTCTGCGGTTTCGTGGTGAGTCGGCCCCACAACCCAGGGAGCCCATGTCTCAAAACCTGCTCAACTATTTCAGGGAGCTAAAGACCAACCGTGTGATGTTGAGCCTGATGATTTCCACCACGGCGGCGGAAGTGTTGGGGTTCTCCCATCAGGTCATGCTGCCGGTTTTGGCCAAGGACGTGCTGCACGTAGGCCCTACCGGGCTGGGTGTGCTCACCGCCTTCCGATTCATGGGTGGGGCGCTGGGAGCCGCAGTGTTGACCGCGGTTGGAGAGGTGCGGCATCGCGGCCTGCTGTTACTGGTGGTGCTGGTGCTGATCGGGGCCGGCCAAGTGCTCCTATCCCAGTCATCCGTCTTCTGGATGGCCCTGCTATTCGTCACCTTCATCAACGTCATGGCCACGGCCACCGACATCCTTCACCAGATATTGCTCCAGTTCAGTGTCCCCAACCAGCAACGGGGACGGGCCATGGGTTCCTGGATAGTAGGCATCGGGACCGCACCGGTGGGACAACTGGAGATTGGCTATCTAGCCGCAGTTACCAATGCCCGCTTGGCTCTGCTTACCAACGGTATTGGCCTCGCCGTCCTGGCAGTTATTCTGGTTCTGCTTCTGCCGCGCGTGCGCCGTCTGTAGGTCCCCTGCTGCCCACACCCCAGGAATCGGGCTCAAAGCCTGCCCCGTACTCGATACGGGGGCCGGAATGACGTAAGTTGTTCAGAGCTTTCTTAGATTACTCACTGCGTTCGGAATGACATAAGCGGAGCGGTCTGCCTGCGGCTAGGAGGGAGCATGGGGTGAGTGGTGTACCTTCGTATCTAGCAACTCCTTCAGGAGCACACGATGACAGTTGGTGTCGGGTCTTGCGAGGTCCTCGTGGCAGAGCAAAGTTACAACGCCGTGCGCCCTCTCCAGGCACTCCACCTCCTCCAGTAAGGCCCGGCCGGCCTCCGTACCCCCGACCTGCTCTTTATAGAGATGGGAGAAAGTCTGCCAGTCTATTTTGTCCTCCCTGAGCTTTCCCAAAAGCGCCGATGACGGTCCCAACTCTTTGAGCCACCCGTCTACCCGGGTCTTGCGTACTCCGCGAGGCCAACGTCGCATCACCAGCAGCCGGTAGCCATCCTCCAGTCCGATCGGGTCGTGGTAAATGCTTTTGGTCTTAATCATGCCAATGTTGGTACTCTATCGGGTGGGCCTGCTATAGAATCTGGGACAAGAAGAGCTTTGTGCGGTCGCTCTGTGGGTCTTCGAAAATCTGCTCAGGCGATCCGTCCTCTACAATCACTCCCTGATCGAACATCATCATACGGTCTGCCACCTCCCGGGCAAAACCCATCTCGTGGGACACCACAATCATCGTCATCCCGGAGGTCGCGAGTTCCTGCATCACGTCCAACACTTCCTTAATCATCTCCGGATCGAGGGCCGAGGTCGGCTCATCGAACAGCATGATGTTCGGCTGCATTGCAAGTGCCCGGGCTATGGCCACCCGCTGCTGCTGACCTCCGGAAAGCTGCGACGGGTACTTGTCCGACTGGTCGGGAATCCCCACACGCTCCAGCAACTCAATAGCGGTCTGCTGGGCCTCGGACTCGGGCATCTTGCGCACCTTCATCGGCGCCAGGATGATGTTGCTCATCACAGTCAGGTGCGGGAACAGGTTGAAGGACTGGAATACCATCCCCACGTCCCGCCTTATGGCGTCAATGTTCCGCAGGTCGTTGGTCAGTTCTATGCCGTCAACGATAATCTGGCCCCGCTGGTGCTCTTCCAAGCGGTTGATGGTGCGAATGAAGGTGGACTTTCCCGAACCCGACGGTCCGAATACCACAACAACCTCCGCTTTCTTGATGCTTGTGGTAATGCCCCTCAGGGCGTGAAAGTCGCCGAACCACTTGTGCACGTCCCTGCAGATGATGATGTCTTCGCCGAATTCCTTCGCTTTTGTCTCAGCCATGATTCCTCCCGGCGCGCTTGCGTCTGATTGGCGGCATGATTCGGGCCTGTCCTGCGGCAACCGGTCGCATCACCGCTCCCCCACACCCAGGTTCCGCTCTATGTGCCGGCTCACGTAGGACATCCCATAGGTGAACACCCAGAACACCAGGGCCAGGAAGACGAACAGTTCCTTGGCGCTGCCCAGGTATTCGGTATTGCCCTGAATGAAGGCCCGACTGATCTCCACCACGTCCAGCATTCCGATGATATAGACCAGGCTGGTGTCTTTGAACAGAGAGATGAACTGGCCGACGATGGCGGGTATCACGTTGCGAATGGCCTGGGGCAGGGAAATCAGCAGGGTAGTCTGCCAGCTGGCCAGCCCCAGGGCACGGGCCGCCTCTGCCTGCCCACGGTGCAGGGACTGCAGCCCGCCCCGGATGTTCTCGGCCATGTAGGCGGAACTGAACAAGGTGATGACTACGGCGGCGCGGAACAGGGAGTTCTGCGGGAAGTTCTCGGGGAAGGCCAGGGGCACCAGCACCTGCGACATGAACAGCAGGGTTATCAGCGGCACACCGCGGAATACTTCGATGAACACCACGCACAGCAGCTTCACCACGGGCAGGTTGCTGCGTCGGCCCAAGGCCAGGGCGATGCCGATGGGCAGGCTGATGGCAATGCCGGCGACTGCCAGCAGCAGGTTCAGCATCAGACCGCCCCAGTAGAGCACCGACACCGTCTGAAGGCCCGGCACCCCGGGCAGCCCCCGCAGCAGCACCAGGGCTACTATGAAGGCGACGACGACCGTGATGGACACCCGCTTCGTCGTTCTCAAGGGCGTGTAGCGGGCAATGACCCAACCCAGGCCCAGGGCGGGCAGGTTGGCCACCAGCAGCAGGCGCACGTCCAGACCCATGGTATCGAGGCCGTATGGGAGCAGGGCGAACAGGGACAGGACCACGGCCACCGCTATGGCGATGCGCTTTGTCAGGCCGTTGCCGACCACTCCCCACGCCATGCCCAGCAGGGCTGTCGTCATCAGCAGAATGGCCTGGGGTCGCCAGAAGCAGTTCTGGCCGGGGCACGCGGCCTCTATGTTGTACTGGCCGATTATCATCCGGCCGCCGAGGGTGCTTATGACGGCCCAATCGGCACCGGCGATAATCCAGCGCAGCCCAAAGAAGAGGGCTAACCCGATGACCGCTGCGGTTATCAGCGTTAGCAGGCTGTTGTGCCATTCGCTGAACAGGTTGTCCCGCAGCCAGGCGACCGCACCCCTGCTGAGGCGCGGCGGCGGCAGGGGACGGCCTGTCTCCATTCCACCGGGGTCCATCTGCACGTTCGATGACATTGATTATCTTCTCTATCCGCCGGATGCTTTCATCTTTATGAAGGTTAGAAACGTATGTGCCGGTTGTACAGGTTGCCGATGAGGGAGTAGGTCAGGCTCAGGACCAGGTAGGCAATCATTACCATCAGGAATATGGACACCGCCGGCGCCGTCTGGGTCATGGTCTTGGCAACGTTGGTCAGGTCGGAATATCCGATGGCCCCGGCAAGGCTGCTGTTCTTGGTCAGGTTCAGGTATTGGCTGATGAGGGGTGGCACTATGACCCGCAATGCCTGGGGGAAGGTTACGTGGCGCAGGGCCGTCATGCCGGACAGTCCTAGGGCGCGAGCCGATTCCCGCTGACCCCTGCTTACCGATTGTAAGCCGGCCCGCACAATCTCGGCGATAAAGGCCGCGGTGTACATCACCAGGCCCACCATCAGGGTAATCAACGCCCCGGGTAACACGAATCCACCTTCGACTCGCCCGAAAGGCTCCTGCGGGTTCGGCACGGTTATGCTGAATGGTGCGTCTCCCGTGGCGACGCTGAGGACGCCCCAGGCGAGGGCCCCGACGAGGAAGGTTATCGCGAAGCCCGACAAAATGGGATAGGCTGCCGAGCCTGTCCGCACCTCTCGGTCTATCAGCCGGCGGTAGGCGAAGATGGCCGCACCGATGCCACCTACGGACACCAGGACCCATACCAGGGCACCCACGAGGCCGCTGGGCGAAAGAAAGGGAATGGCGAGGTATCGGTTGTTCAGGAACACCAGGTCGGCGACAGAGTAGGAGTCCTGCCACACAGGCAGCTCCACCACTATGTAAAACCAGAAGAAGAGCTGCACCAGCAACGGCACGTTTCGGAAGAACTCGATATAGGCCAGCGCTATCTTGGATACCAGCCAGTTGCCCGATATTCGCGCCACCCCTACGGCGATGCCCAGAGCAGTGGCAAGGATCACCCCCACCACCGACACGAGAAGTGTGTTGACAAAGGCGACGACGAAGGCGTACAGGAATGAGTCCGAGGAATCGTAGGACAGGAAGGAATGGCCGATGGGCGTCTGGTACTCCCGGTCCAGGAAGCCGAACCCGGAGGGTATCTCCCGGTCCTGGATGGCGTTGCCGATGTTGGCGAAGAACCAGACGACCAGGACGACTACCAGCACGCCCGACACAATCTGAGTCGTCCACTGGACGACCTGGACATGCCGCCACAAGGGTATGCCCTTGTAGCTTAGAGCGCGGATCAACGCTTCCATTGACAATCTCTACCCAATCCCCTGGTACATCGTGCCCAATTGTAATACATCCTGGGTGGATTTGCCATAGTTGCAGGGTTGG
>JAGWBG010000028.1:9820-14306 GCA_021296015.1 Dehalococcoidia bacterium
CCCCCCCCCCCTCCTAGTATGCCCATATTTGACTGACGCTTACCGCGGGGGAGCGGCGTAAATCTGTCCGCCCTTGGGGCAATCGGTGCATGGGGCCTCGGCCCACAGGGCGTTGCGGCTGCCTTCCCGAGGCAGGTTGATGCCATCGGGGCCCAGGTTGCGGGCATAAATCTCGCCGTAGTTGCCCACAGCCATGATGATGTCCTGGGCCACGGTATCGCTTAGGCCCAGGCTCTCCTGACCGAAGGAACCCTCCAGGCCAAACAGACGGTCAATGGCAGTTTCTCCAGTCTTGGCCGTGGGAACCGTGTCGGAGGTTATGCTGTAAGCCTCGGAGTAGATGAGGATGCTCATCACAGTCTTCACGATGTCGAACCACTGGTCGTCGCCATGAGGGACAACTGGCCCCAGAGGCTCTTCCGAGATGGTCTCAGGCAGGGTCACGTGGGCGTTGGGGTCATCGAAACCGCTGCCGATGGCTGCTAGCTGTGAGCGGTCGTTGGTGAAGGCGTCACACGTCCCGCCCTCATAGGCAGCCTTCACGGCCTCCGTATCCTCGAAGGTCGAGGCGGTGATGTTCAGGTCGTACTGGTTGGAGAAGTCCTGCAGGTTCAACTCCGTGGTCGTGCCCTGGGTTACGCAGACGGTGGCACCCTCCAGTTCCAGCGCGCTCTCGATGCCCGAGTCCTTCCGCACCATGAAGCCCTGGCCGTCGTAGAACATGGTCTGGGCATAGTTGCCCCACTGGGCGTCGCGAGTGGTGGTCCACGTGACGGTGCGGACCAGCATGTCAACCTCGCCAGACTGGATTGTCGGCCCGCGCTCTGCGGCGCTAATCAGGCGGATTTCGATGGCGTTGGGGTCGCCCAGCACCGCAGCGGCAATGGCGCGGCAGAGGTCTATGTCAAATCCCACGCTGTTGCCGCCGGCGTCCAGGAAGCCGTATCCGGGCACATCGTTCCGGCTGGCGCAGATGACCTTGCCGCGGTCTTTCACCGCCTGAAGCCTTTCTCCTGTTGGCATCATGGCGGATTCGGCCATCATCTCTTCAGCCAGTTCTTGTGCGCGGGTTTCGATGTCAGCTTCGGTCATAGCCCCGGCAGTCCTTTCCGCGGCTAACTCTTGGGCACGCTCCTCAACGTCCTCTTCGCTCAGGCCTCCGGAGCAAGCGGCAAGTATCGCAGCCATCGCTGCCAGGGCTGCAACCAGGATATATAATTTCTTTCTCAGCATCTTCAGAACAGTCCTTCCTTCAATTACTAAAATTTTGACCCTTGTGCTGGCTGATCAGATATTAGCTGTCAGGCAACCTATCTATTATAATAGAGTCGGTGGCCCAAGACAACCGTATACCGCGCAATTTTGCAGGATTATAAGCCCTTATTGTTGTGGTAGTATTATCACTGAAATCCCCAGCAGGAGGTAACCACCGGATGACCACTGTAGGCACAGGCAAACACACTTACAGGCTAGTCCAAGACTGGGCAAAGCTGCCCCCGGGTGAGACTCTCAGCACGGTCAGCGCCGTCGCCACCGACTCTCAGGACTTGGTATACGTCTTCCAGAGGAAGGACCCCCCTGTACTGGTCTTTGACAGGGACGGCAACTACCTCAACTCGTGGGGTCATGGCGCCATCACCAGCCCCCACGGCATCTATATCGCCGACGACGTCGTCTACCTCACCGACAGGGACGACTCCGTGGCCCTGAAGTATACCCTGGACGGCAAGCCCCTGCAGATTCTGGGGCAGCGGGGTGTACATTCGGATACAGGCTGCGAGAAGCCTGGGGACCTGGTCCCCAGGGCTGCCGGTCCCTTCAACTACCTCACCGAGATGGTCCCGTCTCCGTCAGGAGACATCTACGTCTCCGATGGATACCGAAACGCAAGGGTGCATCGGTTCTCCGGAGACGGTCGGCTTATCGCATCCTGGGGCGAGCCGGGTAAGTCCGGCCCCAGCCAGTTCCACCTTCCCCACAGCCTCTACGTGGGCCAGGATGGACGGGTCTACGTGTGCGACCGGGAGAACAGCCGCATCCAGGTTTTCTCCGCCGACGGCCAGTACATCACCATGTGGACCAGCGTGCAGCGACCCACCGACATCTCCGTTGACGGAGAGGGAGTCTTCTACGTCAGCCAACTGGCAGCCGATAGTGCTCCGCCACGTATCAGCGTGCTGGATGGGGATGGGAACGTGCTGGCTCAGTGGGACTCCCGTTCTGCCCACGGCCTGTGGGTAGACTCCCGCGGTGACATCTATCTGGCTCTAACCGGCGACATGAGCGTGGACAAGTACATTTGCCAGGGATAGGATGCTACCGGTCCCCGACAGCTGAGCCTTTGGAGGTGTTCAGTGCGGCCCATCGTTGAAGTAGCCGGAGATATGGGGCTCCCTGCTGACGTATTGGAGCCTTACGGGCGATACAAAGCCAAGGTCCCCCTCGAGGCCTTTCCCAATGTGGATACCCAGGGCCAACTGGTGGTGGTGACCGCCATGACTCCTACGCCTATGGGAGAGGGCAAGACCACAACGGCCATAGGGCTGGTCCAGGGATTGGCGCTTCTGGGGAGACGGCCGGTGCTGACCTTAAGGGAGCCGTCCCTGGGACCGGTTTTTGGGATAAAGGGTGGAGGCACAGGCGGAGGACGGTCCCGGGTCATGCCCGATACGGAAATCAACCTGCATTTCACTGGAGATGCCCACGCCGTGGCCGCCGCCCACAACCTGCTGGCTGCCATAACCGAAGCCGCCGTGCAACACCGGACCATGCCCGGTCTGGACGCTTCGGGGATTGAGTGGCGGCGAGTCACCAACGTAGGGGACCGGTCCCTGCGGAGTATCGTCACTGGCCTGGGGGGGAGGGGGAACGGTCCCGTCCGTGATTCGGGCTTCGACATTGACGCCGCCTCCGAAATCATGGCTGTGTTGTCGCTGTCTACCGGCTACGATGATTTAAGGGACAGGCTGGGCCGCCTGCTGGTGGGCTATTCCAGGGATGGGAACCCTATTACGGCCACCGACCTGAACGTTGTAGGCTCCATGATGGCATTGCTGAAGGACGCCCTGAAACCCAATCTGGTGCAGACTGAGGAGGGGCAGCCGGCGCTGGTGCATACCGGCCCCTTTGGCAACATCGCCCACGGCTCCAGCTCAATACTGGCGGACCGTCTGGCCCTGAACTGTGGCGACATCGTGGTGACGGAAGCAGGCTTCGCCACCGACCTGGGCTTTGAGAAGTTCGTACACATCAAGACTCGCTCAGGTGGCACACCGCCTGCCGCCGCAGTGGTGGTGGTGACAGTGCGGGCCTTGAAATGGCACGGAGGCGTCCCTGTCAGGGAGCTTGGCAACGCCAATCTGGATGCGCTTTCCAGAGGCATGGGCAACATGGAGCACTCCATCGGCATAGTCCGGCACTTTGGCCTACCGGCAGTGGTAGCCGTCAACCGCTTCCCAGACGACAGGCCCGATGAGATAGAGGCCGTCAAGCGGGCTGCTCTGGACGCGGGCGCCCACGCCGTGGCCGAGAGCCACGCCTTCGCCAGTGGAGGCGCCGGGTCAACAGAGTTGGCCGAGGCCGTCATATCGGCCTGCAAAGAGCCATCCCAACTGCATTACCTCTATCCCCTGGAAGCCACCATCCAGGAAAAGGTGGATATACTTGCCCGTCAGGTATACGGGGCCGGGGACGTAAGTTGGGAGAGGGGCGCTCTACGCCAGGCCCGACGATATGCAGAGTTGGGTTGGAACAATCTGCCGATTTGCATAGCCAAAACCAATCTCTCCATATCAGCCGACCCCAAGCTGCTGGGTCGCCCCCGGGGCCATACGTTTCCGGTCACAGGGATACGCATATCTCTAGGGGCCGGGTTCGTTTATCCCCTGGCCGGAGAAATAAACACCTTGCCGGGCCTGCCGCGCACGCCCAACGCCTTCAAGATTGACGTTGATGAAAAGGGGAACGTGGTCGGGCTGCTCTAATGGAGAGACTCGGTCAATCGCTAACTCGGGTGTCGGATGACGTATCGTCCGTTGGCTGCTCCACCAATTCCGTCGTGCTGCTGGGGCCATCGGAAGAAAGCACATCAACGTCCTCGGAGGCTGAGGGGCCCTCGGTCTCGGGCCCTAGCCCCAAGCCTTCCGCCGGATCTTCGGGAGGAAGTAGGTCTCCCATTTCCTCCGACACCATGCCAAATCTGACTTGCTCGCGGAGGCGCCTCACCAAGAGGTCCACTTCGCCCGGTTCGGTGAGGTAGCTCTGGAGAGAGTAGCGCAGCATCTCCAGGCCGGCCTCCATTTCTGGCCATACCACCTCCCGAACACCCAATTCCCGGAGTCTCTCGCCCACCTCGCGGGAATGGATCCGCGCCACTATATCCAGATTGGGGTTCAATCGGAGGGCATTCTGGGCGCTGACCAAGCCGGTGACCGGGTCGGTGGTGCTGATGACCATTACCCTGGCATACCTGATGTGGGCGGCCTCG